>JBJKQX010000279.1:0-6181 GCA_046704965.1 Binataceae bacterium (SeqCode) | reverse complement strand
GAATAGATGTGGAGGACCGCGATGACATCCCGAGGTTCCGGTGGCGACCGGACCGGGAATGTCCGCACGCACAGAACCTACCGCATGTCCTCTCCGCCATCGACGCGGTAGCTCGCCAGGTAGCGGCGGCCGTAAGTGATGAGAGACTCTGTCTGATACTCGGCGGTGATTGCACGATCGAAATCGGTACCGTCACCGGGGCCCTCCTCGCGGGTCGCCGGCTCGCACTACTCTATTTCGATATGCATGCTGATATGAACGTTCCCTCGAGCGTTCCGAACGGGGCGCTCGACTGGATGGGCGTGGGGCACATGTTGGCCTGCCCGGGCGCCGATCCTGTGTTGAGTAAGGCGGGGCCGCGAGTTCCGCTGCTGGCGCCCTCCGAGCTGACGGTCTTCGGTCATCGACTCGATCAGGCGACAGCGTTTGAAAGGAGCGAGATTGCGCGCCTCGCAATCAATGTCGTTCCCCTCGAGCGAGTCGAGAGGAATCCAAAGGCTGCAGCTCTCGAGTCACTCGCTGCAATCGCACGCGATGTCAATGCGATTCTCGTGCATTTCGACGTGGACGTTATTGACTTCACCGACGCGCCGCTCTCGGAGAACACCGGGCGAAACATCGGACTCAAATTCGATACGGCATTCCAGGCACTAAGAGTGTTCTTGGCGGACTGCCGGACCCGGGTGCTCACCCTTACGGAACTGAATCCTGACCACGGTGAGGAGAACGGAGCCACTCTTCAGCGGTTCACGGAGGCTCTGGTCGCCACTATTGCAAATCGGACGTAGCGGGGCTCCGTGCTCGGAGAAGCACTGAGTTTCGGTCATCGCTCATTTGCGCGGACCAGTGGGTGCTCGCGCCCCCGGCCTCGATTACATTGTCTTCGGTGGTGGATCGGCGGGCACGCGCGTCGCTGCGACGCTCCTGAGCGCAGCGTGTTTCCCGTATTCGAGGGTTGGGTATGACATGTGAGGACTGCGTTGGGCAGGTGCAATACTGCGCCGATGGCGATGCGGTTCATCCATGGTACGAGTTAAGAGCTTCAACCACAGGCTCCGAAGATAGATCCGCAGCATCCTCACCTCAGGATTCAGCAATGGACCGCCTGCTTCGCTCCTTTTCGGAGAGATCTTCTGGCCACTGCGTACAGCTTTATTCCCGGCATGCTTGGGTTGACATCCGACCGGAACTCACCAGTGTGTCATCTTGCCGAACGTCTCGAGTCCCTCAATCGCTTGCTGCTTCATGAACGAGTATTCCTGCGAGCAAGTTTGCGCAGCTGTCACGGGCTTCTTTCGATCTCGAGGAGCCGGAGCAAATCGCAACACCGCTCCACCTCATCAGCAAGCCGGTCGAGCATCTGCTCGCGCAGAATCGGTGGGTCGATCGGTTGCGGCTCGTTGAGACCCGCCCAGCGAAGCAACGCCGCGCACGCGGACGGTTCTTCGAAAATTCCGTGTAGGTAAGTGGCAAGGATCTGGCCGTCAGCCGAGCTCGCCCCATCGGGCTGGCCGTCATCGAGCCGCACGGCAGGGAGTGCCAGGGCCGGGCCCTCGCTCACGCCCGAGTGAATCTCGTAGCCGCGAACGCGTGCGCCACTTTCCTCGAGGCGTCCCGTGCGGTTGGCGAGGCGCTTAGATGGGGTCAGGATGGTGTCGAAGTCGAGCCAACCAAAGCCTGGGCTCCTGCCCGCAGCACCCTCGAAGCCGCAGGGATCGGTGATCGATCTGCCGAGCATTTGCAGGCCGCCGCAAACGCCGAGGATGCGGCCGCCATAGCGCAGATGCCGCTCGAGATAGGGCTGCCACCCCCGATCGCGCAGCCACTGCAGATCGGCGCGGACGGACTTCGATCCCGGCAGGATTACGAGATCCGCAGCCGGAGGCTTCACCGAAGGGCCGATGTAGCGTAGCTCGACCTGAGGGTGCGCGGCGAGCGGCTCGAAGTCGGTGTGGTTGCTGATCCGTGGTAGCGCGGGAACGACGACCCGCAGAGCACTCTGCCTGTGCATACTCTCTGGATCGCGCCGGATGGCATCCTCGGCGTCGAGCCTCAGGTCGTGCAGATAGGGCAAGACTCCGAGCACTGGCTTGCCGGTTTCGCGCTCGAGCCAGTCGAGACCTGATTGCAGCAGACCTGGGTCGCCGCGGAAGCGATTGATCACGAAGCCGCGCACGCGTGTGCGCTCGCCGCCTTCGAGCAATGCGAGCGTGCCGACGATGTGGGCGAACACGCCGCCGCGATCGATGTCGGCGATCAACACCACCGGACAGTCGACCGACTCCGCGAAACCCATGTTGGCGATGTCGCCCGCGCGCAGATTGATCTCGGCAGGCGAACCGGCTCCCTCGACCACGATGTAATCGTAGGCCTCGCATAGGCGACGATAGGACATGAGCACCGCCTCGAGGGCGGTGCGCTTGTACTCTTGGTACTCCGTTGCATCGAGTTCGGCGACGACCGTGCCGTGGACGACGACCTGGGCTGTGCGGTCCGAGATCGGTTTGAGGAGGACGGGATTCAAGTCGACGGTGGCGGCGATCCCCGCAGCCTGCGCCTGGAGCGCTTGTGCGCGGCCCAACTCACCGCCGTCGATCCCCACCGCGCTGTTCAACGCCATGTTCTGCGGTTTGAAAGGCGCGACGCGCACGCCGCGGCGCCGAAGTACGCGACATAGTCCCGCGACCAGCGTGGTCTTGCCGGCATCGGAGGTGGTGCCCTGCACCATCAGTGTTCGCGCGGCCATGACGCGCGGATCTCTACCGCTGCGAAGTCGCCGCAGCAACGACCCCTCGAAGTGTCACCAACAGTGTTCGGGGTAGATTCCGTCGTCGCATGCAGACCTAAGTGATTCCTCGCGCATGGCCGATAGACGATCCTCACCAGAAATCTGCCATGGCGGCGCACTCAGCATGGAAGTGAATTTCCTTTTGCATTCGTTCGTGCCTGGAGGTTTGCTTCGGGGTGCCGATTCACACGGGTGCGAATGTGGTATGCACAAGGTTTCCGTACTCGCGAATTTCCCGGTCCTCGTGAGGCGGGTTGTTACTCAGATCGGCACCTTGAGAAGTGAGCGCCAGTACAGCAGCCCAAGGATGACGCACGCGGTGCCGCTGATGAGCGCATCCGCGACGAACGTCCCTGCGACACCGCCGAGGTCATATGCGTGGCCATCGATCATTTGCATATAGGTCAGCGGAACTTGCGTGGCGCCAATCAGCACGCCAAACTGTGTCGCGGCCAGGGGATTGTTGTGTCCAATGGCGCGAAGCACGATGACGTTGGCTGCGCTAAGGGCGCTTCCCTGGAATACGTTCTGGCCCAGAACGGCCACGGCGAAGACTACGGGATCGCGCGGCGCCGGAATTAGCGACAACGTGAAGCCTGCACCCACCAGTCCCACCAACAGGTAGATTGCCACGGGAGACAGGTGCTTGGTGAGTCGCGGCACGAGAAGGGCACCGAACGCGCCGGCCACCGCAACTCCTGCGCCCGCGATGACACCTACCATCTCGTCGGACGTACGAAAGGAGTGACCGAAGCCCGAGAGAGTGTTGGTCAGCGCGAAGGACGCTGACGGGGCGAGGAAGAGTGCAAGTATCCACTTTACATCCCTTCGACGGTATAGCGTCACGACTTCGCGCGCAAAGTTGAGAAAGCTCTCTGAGGCGAGCTTCCGGTCGGCCGGTGGACAGGGTGTAAAAATGAATAGCGGCAACTCTAGGAGCGCCAGCGCGGCAATGACGGTCTCGCCGAGGGGGTGAGGCAGCACTCGCAATAGATAGATCATAAAGGCGGCGACTATGCCACCGGCGCCGAAATTGACGACTTGGAACCACGCGCCCAGAACGTCCTTCTCTTCGGTCGGCAAGAGATTACCGAACCAGCCTCCGACGGCATTCACACACATTACAGTTGAGACGCCACACAGGAACAACACCGATGATAGTAAGGGAATGTTCCCGATCGCGACAAGGGAGCCGAAAGTGCACATGGCGGTCAGAATCGCGAACTCGATCGCATACGTGCGTCGCGAAACGCGCAAGTCCAGCAGCGGCGCTAGCGGAATGCTGATCACTGCGGTTGAGATATACAGGGACGTGACCGTAGCGATCTGGGCTTCGGGAACATGGGCCGAGGCGAGCAGGTCCGGCACCGCGATGATGGCCACCGAGTTACTGATCGAGTACGACAGGTATCCCCAACCTAGCAACCAAGCAGGCGGTACCTTGGACGATCGGGACATCTGGCTACTTCGCAAATTCAGGTAACAGAGTACACGGGGACAGTGTTCCCGCGGCCTGGCCGTTTCGGATTCTTTGGGTGGTTGCCTTCGGTGCGCGCTTCTGATGAGGTGGCCGTGGGCTCTCAGCTCATTTGCGGTAAGGCGGTTACGGCCACTTGCGATGAGAGCTATGAGAGCTTAGGGTTGGAGGGCGGCAGACGTGCGGCGGTCGCCGTGGGTATGAGCACGAGCATGCAGGGTGGAATCGAGAGGGTGCGGTTGCTCGCGCCGGGGTGCCAATTCGAATCACGATAAGAATGTTCAAGGGTTCATATCGATTCAGCGCTCGAGAGTCTCTCCACCGACATGACCACTGGAAACGGACAACATCTGCGCGAGCTCGTCTCACCCTGTGTGTCTTTCGAACCGCGGCTGGGCTATCCGAGATCGCACGTGGTGGGTCGTGTCTGGCGGAGCGCCTCGCTTGCCAAACTGCAGCTCTGGGGAATGCGTGGTGATCACGGCAGACGGCATGGCTAGCGATCACGGGGGTAGCTCGAGCACGACAGTCAACCGATAACGCTGCCCGGTCACAGTGGGCCCATCGTGACGATTACCTGCCTCGAGTGCGCCGTGCGCGTCGCGTCCGTGCTCACAACTTTCTTACCTCAGGATAACCGCGGGCGTTCAGCGGAGCTTCGGAGTCCGTGATCCGCAGCAGTGCCTCGTACGAGTTGCGCCGGTCATTCGCTGCTGTCGGCGCAAAGTATGCATGGAGCATAAAGTTGGTCGCGAGTCGCGTCTTGTCGAATCTTGCTTGGGTTTGGCAGCGCTACGCCCGTCGGAGCCGCAAGCGAACTCGTAGCTCGTGACGGGTCCCGAGGAAACCGGATCAGCGGGCGTGTGATCTCTGCGGCTGATCCGTACCGTGTGGGGCGGAGGGCTTATCATGGAGAAGCGGCACTTTTCGTGAACAGATCACGGCCATTCTCATCCCGGCGGAGTTTGGAGCGCCGATCGCTGAGGTCCCGGGAGAGGCACCGAAGTCGCTCGCAACTAATTGATGTGATTCAGCATCGGAGCCGTGCAGCGCGCGCGTTCCCCCAGAGCTACCCCCACTGAGTGTGCGCGTTCCGGCCATGACGGACAGCTGTTCCGGGGATGACGGACACCATCGGAGCGAAGCGACGCAAGCAGGACGACTACTGTACCGACTGTCCGCCATGCTGGCCAGGGGGATAGGCTTCGCGCATCGATTCCGGTGATCGCAGCTCGATGCGATGAGCGTGATGGACGAGGCGATCGAGGATGGCGTCGGCGATGCGCCCGCCGCCGAGGAACTCGTGCCAGTCGCTGACGGGGAGCTGGGAGGTCACGACGACTGCCCCGGTGCCGTAGCGCTCTTCGAGGGCCTCGAGCAAATCCTGCTTTTCCCGGTCGGCGAGGCTGGCAAGACCGAAGTCATCGATCAGGATGGCGGCGATCTTCGAGAGGCGCTTGAGCAGCCGCTCGTAGGTGCCCTCGGCGCGGGCCTGGACGAACAGGTTCAGGAGCGTGGGCAGGCGCAGGTACTGAGCGGAGAAGCCCGAGCGACAGGCGTGCTGGCCGAGGGCCTGGGCGACGAAGCTCTTCCCGGATCCGGAGGGCCCGGTGATCAGAACGGACTGGTGGGCGGTGATCCAGCGGTTCTGGGCGAGCTCGAGGAGCTGCTCCTTGCGTAGTCCGCGGGCGGTGCGGTAGTCGAGGCCCTCGATCGAGGCGGAGCGGTCCTTGAACTTCGCGACCCGCAGTCGCGCGGTGAGCTTGCGGTTTTCCCGATAGAGCCACTCGTCATCGACGAGGAGGCCGACGAAGGCGGCCTTGTCGAGACTCTGGTGGTCCTGGCGCTCAAGGCGTTCCTTGAGCGATTTTGCGAGCCCGAAGAGCTTCATGGCGTTGAGCTTCTCGATTGTCTGT
>JBJKQX010000278.1:0-4195 GCA_046704965.1 Binataceae bacterium (SeqCode) | reverse complement strand
TTGCCGAAGATCCCGACCCGTCAAGGATAGCGTCGATACCGCCTCGCCCGGCGGCGGATGAAGGCGCGTTGCTTTCGGCCACCAGAGAGTCGGTTTCTTCGCTTATCAAGGTTCCCATGGACGACGGGGCCGAGCGCCTGCTCGATCGCAGCGGCTATCATTCGGCGGGATGGTTCCTGGGTCTGTTCTTCCTGGTCGCGGTCCTGTTCGCCGGCGCAACCATGCTGATAAGCGGAACCCCGATGTCGAGTGCGCGACTGCTTCGCGACCTGCCCGTAATCGGTTCAGGCCTGACCGCGCATCCCTCGCTCGAAAGCAAAGTCACGCTCGGCAACGTGCATGCCTACTACGAGCACATCAACGGAAACCGTCTCGCCCTGGTGATCGCCGGAAAAGCGACCAGCAAGGCCCCGACGCCACTCCATCTGGTGCAACTGGACGTGCGCGTCATGGGTGCGGGCGACCAACCGCTTGTCGCGCGTTCGATCTATTGCGGTCAGACGCTTTCAGAAAAGATGATTTCCGAGATGACTCCGCAGGAACTGGAATTTCTTCAGAAACTTGGTCCGCAGAAGAGCTTCGTCCTGGATCCCGATCATTCGGCGCCCTTCGTCACGGTCTTTATCGATCCGCCCGGCAACATCAAACGCTTCACGGTAGCGGTCACAAAAGCAAGCGCGGAAAAATTGGTGACGGCTTCCAACGAGAAAGTTTTTCCGTAAGAGGTCACTCCGTTTCCTCGGCGATCATCTGCTCATATTCCTCACCGTCCATGAGGTCGCTAACCTCACCGTCGTCGCTCATCTCGACCTTGATAAGCCAGCCGTCGCCGTACGGGTCGTCGTTGACCACTTCCGGACTCTCGGGCAGATCGTCGTTGATTTCGACAACCGTGCCGCTGATCGGCGCGTAAATGTCCGACACCGCCTTGACTGACTCGACGACGCCGAACGGGTCGTCCTTGCTGACCTTGTCGCCCACTGCGGGCAACTCGATATAGACGATTTCGCCCAGTTGATCCTGGGCATGATCGGTGATTCCGATGGTCGCCACGGAATCCTCGATAGCTACCCATTCATGTTCTTTCGAGTATTTGAGCGCCCGCGGGATCTCCATGACTCCTCCAACAACGTACCTGTGTCATTAAATCAAATCTGTCTGCGACACGCCTTGCGCCGATCGATCAGACCCTTTGTCCATGAAGCGCAGCGAAAAGAGTGTTGTCAAGATCTCGACGGCGCGCTTGCGAAGGTTTTTGCCGAAAGCCTCGGCGGCAATGTGTTCGCGACGCGTCAGGGATGCATCGTGCTTGCTCGTGACTGCGCGTGACGCATGCTATTTACCGTTTGAATCGATCGCGGAAAACATCCGGAGAGCAACATGATCGTTGGCATACCGACCGAGATCAAGGCGGACGAACGGCGTGTGTCGGCCACGCCCGCCGGCGTGGGCGCTCTAAAGAGTCATGGTCATCGTGTAATCGTACAGAAGGGCGCGGGCACGGGAAGCGGATTCTCCGATCAGGACTACCGGCGCGCGGGTGCATCGGTTGCGACCTCTGCCGCACAGGTTTGGCGGCAGGCGGAGATGATTCTCAAGGTCAAGGAACCGCAACCTTCCGAGTACCGTTTTTTCCGGCCCGGATTGATCGTATTCACTTACCTTCATCTTGCCGCCGACCGACGCCTCGGACGTGAGATGCTTGCGCGCGGCGTGGCCGGGCTCGGCTACGAAACAATAGAGCTTGAAGACGCGAGCCTGCCGTTGCTCGCTCCGATGAGCGAAGTCGCCGGACGACTCGCGATCCAAGTTGGTGCGTGGTGCCTGCAGGCGCGAAACGGAGGACGGGGCGTGCTGCTCAGTGGAGCGCCTGGCGTGAGGCCCGCCAAGGTCGTCGTGCTGGGTGGCGGAATCGCCGGGCTCAATGCTTGCCGTATCGCGGCGGGCGTGGGCGCGGAAGTCACGATAATGGACAACAATCCGATTCGCCTTCGTTATCTGAGTGACATCCTGGGCGGGCGCGCGATGACGGTCATGTCGAACCGCGCCACTGTCGCCGAGGAACTCGAGGCCGCGGACCTTGTCATCGGCGCAGCGCTGGTGCCGGGCGCCAGAACACCGCGGCTTGTGAGCGCAAAGATGGTATCGACGATGAAGACGGGAGCCGCGATGGTCGACCTGTCGATCGACCAGGGGGGCGTTTCGGAAACCTCACGGCCGACCACTCACGCCGAGCCGATTTTCATACGAAACGGCGTGGTGCACTACTGCGTTACGAACATGCCCGCGATGGTGCCGCATACGTCGACCTACGCGCTCACCAACGCGACCCTGCATTATGCGCTGGAAGTCGCCGACCACGGAGTGCTCGAAGCCGGCGCGCGCAACAAGTCAATCAGGTACGGACTCAACACTTACGACGGACACTTGGTTCATCCCGCCGTCGCCGAAGCCCTGCGAGCCAAGGCGCGTTCGCCATGGGATTGACCATTCGGGGTGGGCGACAAGACGAAGGAGGAGTGTGTTCTTCGCACAGTTTGACCGGATGTCGCCGGACTCGCCGACGCACGCATTGCCCCCGCGCGCGTCGGCTCGAAACGCGTGATGAAGGTAGTAAGAGCTTTGGCGGACGCGCTGTGCGCCGTGTCGCTCAGGGCTTGAAAGTCGAAGTACCCTGCCCCTGCGGGCCGCTCTCAAATTCCTGTACGCTCGCCGCGATGTTCAATCGGTTGTGCAGGTCATGAACGGCCGCCCTGATTCCGTCCATCGCAATTTCATTGGCCCGTACCCATCGCGCCTTGTGATAAACGAAGTTCGCGAGGTTGAAGATGTTCTGGCTGAGCGCCTTCTGCGACTTTGCGAACGTAGCTGACCAGATTACCTGGCCGCTCTTCATGTCCACGAGCTTTAGTTCAAAAGCGACCGATGCGGGTTTCGCCGCGGCATAGTCGAGGCCTTGGCGCTCCTGGTAACGATCGAGCATTCCATAGATAACGCCGTCCACGGACAGGTCATGCCCGAGCCGGAGCGCATTCTGGTCAAGGTTTCGCGGCGTGGTGGGAGGAAACTTCGCCATCGCTTGCTCGGAGCGTTCGAGGGGTGTAACCCGCCATCCGCCCATCGTTGCGACTTCGCTGTACAACTCAGCCGTCACCGCCTCGGGTCCGCCGGCCTCGATATCGTTGCTCCCGATTCCGGGCGCGGCGATCATCGGCATCACGGCGATCCGCCCCATCCGGACCTGCTTTATCGACTCGACCGCGTGCACATGAAGGTCGGGAGTCGGCATGAAGCGTCCCACGGTTCCAACCGTGGTTTGCTCGGCTGAGTTGAACACCGCGCATCCGCCCATCGCAAATGCGAGCAGAGCCACGAGCGTCATTGCTGCAAGGTTGCGCGCCTTCATTCAGTCACCTTGATACAAAGTTCCTTCAACTGGCGCGAACTGACCTCTGATGGTGCGCCGCTCATCAGGTCAACCGCCCTTTGAGTCTTGGGGAACGCTATCACGTCCCGTATCGAATCGGTTCCGCACAGCACCATCGCAAGCCGGTCCGCCCCGAAAGCGATTCCACCATGAGGCGGTGCACCGTAGGTCAGTGCGTCGAGCAGAAATCCGAAACGGCTGACCGCATCCTCGCGCGAAAGGCCGAGAAGATCCATCACCTTGAGTTGCAAATCCTGACTATGGATACGAATCGAGCCACCGCCAAGCTCCTGGCCATTCAACACCATGTCGTAAGCGAGCGCCCGAACCGCGAGAGGTTCCGATTCCAGTTGCGCGAGGTCGTCGGGATGAGGAGCGGTGAAGGGATGATTCACCGAAACCAGTCGCTTGTCTTCCGCACTATATTCGAACAGAGGAAAATCGACCACCCACAGAAACGACCGTCCGCCTGCGTCGCAAAATCCGAACTTCGTGCCGAGTTCGAGCCTGAGGTCGCCCAAGATCGTGCGAACCTTGGCTGCGTCGCTGCCGACCATCAGGAGCGTATCGCCGGTCTTGAGATCAAGCACCTCGGCTACGCGACTCTTTTCGTCCGCGCCTATATGCTTCGCGATCGGACCCTGCCATCCGTCCGCGGCGTTTCTTGCCCACGCAAGACCAACGCCGTGACGTGAGCGCAGTTTGTCGGTCATCTCGTCCAGTTCGCGCCGGCTCAACTGATGCTCGGCGGGAAGCGCGATTCCGTAG
>JBJKQX010000277.1:0-3869 GCA_046704965.1 Binataceae bacterium (SeqCode) | reverse complement strand
GTCTTTGATGGTGGTTTCTGCGCTGGCGCTGTTGGCACTCGGGCCATCGAGTTATACGCCAATCCTGTTGATTGTTATTGCGGCAGCGCTCCCCACCATCTTCCCCGCGAGAACCGCGGTAGCGGCGCTCGTGGGTGTGAACCTCGTGTTTCTCGCAGTTCTCATGACCCGGTGGCGCAACGCCGACCCGGGGTACGTATTGTTCGTTTATGGTCTCTTTCAAGCATTCGCGCTTTTGACCGCCCTGGATCGAATGCATGCACAGCGGATATCGCGTGATCTTCGTGAAGTGAATGCTCAGTTGCTGGCGACTCGAGAGCTGCTCGCCGAAAGTGCACGCGATGGCGAACGGCTCCGGGTCTCCCGCGAGTTGCACGATGTCGCTGGCCATCGACTTGCCGCGTTGGCGCTCAATCTTGAACTGCTCGGCCAGCAACAGGGGCTATCACAAAGGCGTGAATGGGTTGTTTCTCGAGGACTGGTAACCGAGTTGCTGTCTGACCTGCGAAGTGTGGTCGCCAATCTGCGCCGACACGATGGAATCGACGTGCGTGAGGCCTTACGGCGCATTGCCGACGCGTTTCCGGCACCGCGCATTCACCTTGATCTCGCCGAGCGCGTTCGCATCGATGGGGCCGATCGGGCCGAAGTGATCATGCGGGCCGGACAGGAAGGACTGACCAATGCGGTACGGCATGCAAACGCCCGGAATATCTGGTTATCCCTGGATCAGGATGCGATCGGCCTGCGGCTTGAGGTACGGGACGACGGAACCTCCCCCGGAACGCACGTCATGGGCTATGGACTGCGCGGCATGCGGGAGCGGGTGGAGCTTCTCGGCGGCCAAGTAGAGACCGAGACCTTGCCGGCCGGGGGTTTCCGGCTTCGAGTTTCTCTCCCGACAGAACGACAGCCATGAGAGTCCGTGTCGCTCTGGCCGACGACCAGGACCTGATACGGGAGGGACTGCAGGCATTACTCGAACGGGCAGGCGTGGAAGTCGTATTGCAGGCTGAGAATGGGTCGGTTTTGCTGGACCAAATCGATGCGGAGCAAGTCGACGTCATTGTGACCGACATACGAATGCCCACGCTGGACGGCATCGCGATGGTTCGCGAACTGCGCAGACGCGGCATTCAGACTCCGGTCGTGATGCTGACGGCATTCGAAGACGCCGATCTTTTGCTGGAGGCTGTGGAGGCCGGCACTCAGGGATTTCTCCTCAAAGGCGCTTCGTCCGCCGAGCTCATGACCGCGATCAACCGCGCTCGCCGCGGTGAGCGATGGCTGGCGCCGGTCGCCACACAGCCTATACACCCACAGCACATGGAGGCAGGCGCCGAGGCGGAGCGAATTCATCTGGGTTCACGCGAACTTGAAATTCTACGCCTCTTGGCCGGGGGCTACTCGAATAAGGAAATAGCGCGGAGCCTTAGCCTGGCCGAAGGGACGGTCAAGAACTACGTGTCCGAAATTCTCGCGAAGTTGGATACGAGAGATCGCACCCGAGCTGTGTTGAAGGCGCTCACGTTACGGCTTATTTGATAGAGCGATCTGCGGGCGCCGGGTCGTGCCGCTGTGCCAATTGCCGGTATTCAAGGCTGCCGGATCCAATCGCCGAGCTCCGCAGACGCGAGGGAATGCGTAAACGCTTGCTTCTGCAAGTGGCGCCATTCGTGCCTCGGGGAGAATTCGATTTCTGGCGTCCACTCGTGTTTGAATCCGAAGTTTCTTATTCTCCAGCGTCGCCGGCCGCGAGTTCACTGAGACGTCATTTACGATCGACTTGACGTGATCGGCCTCAGGGCGCTCCAATTGGAAGGCCGCTTGCGTCGGACAGTACTGTGATCGACTTCAGCTCACAGAGTCGCCTGAGCGCACCTTGAGGTTTCGTGACATCATGTTGAGTCAATATCGATGAATCCGGCGGTCTGGTGGGCGATTGCGGCGTTGCTGATGCTCATGGGAGTTATCGGGAGTCTTCTCCCGGCCGTCCCGGGAGTGCTCCTAGTCTTTGGCGGCATGCTGCTCGGTGCGTGGATTGATGGCTTTAGACAGATTGGGTGGGTGACACTTGCCGTCCTTGGAGTGCTCACGATCCTCGCGCTTCTGAGCGATATGCTCTTTAGCGTGATCGGCGCCAAGCGGGTGGGCGCCAGCAGAACCGCTTTGTTCGGAGCGGCGATCGGCGGCTTGGCAGGGATATTCTTCGGGCTGGCAGGCGCATTGCTTGGCCCATTCCTTGGGGCGTCCGCAGGTGAGCTGCTGAGCAAGCACCATTTGAAGCACTCTGTTCGCGTGGGCGCGGGCACCTGGGTCGGTCTCGCGTTGTCACTGGTCTTTCGGCTGATCATCATTTTCACGATGTTTACCGTCTTTATCACACGCTTTTTTTTCTGAGTAACCGCATGCCGTGTGCGAATGTTCAACCACTGGTGACACATTAAGGGAGGTCAGGGGATTGGCAACGCCGCCGGTCATTATGAGCGCCCGGTGGCATGAGCCTGTGGAATGGAAGTTGATCAGATCTGCCCGGGCCAGACTTCAGGGCCGGCGAAACCTAGCGTCGAACCGTATGGAAAATGGGGCAGCGTCATTTGATGGGAAATGTCTATACCCCGCGTCCCGAAAAGGGGGTTGGGTGGATGCGTGGCTGTCGAACGACCGGACTTGGAGAATGGGTCGAGATGCGGTTCGCGAGTGTGATATGTTTGGACTCGGGTGCGGCTGCCGGTCAATGCAGAACGTGGTGATGCGATGATTTCGGGAAATTCGAGGCGAGAATTTCGAGGGCGCACTGTCGGGCTTGCTCAAGCATTCTTTGCGGTAGCCTCGGCAAGTCTGGCGATCTGGAGCCTGGTGAACGGCCACGTGGCGGCGCGGTCTTTGCCCGCCTGGATTCCCTGGGGAGAGGGGTGGGTCTACGGATGCGCATTGACGACACTCGCCGCCAGCGCGGGCCTTTTCTTCTGGCGCACGGCCTGGTCGAGTGTGTTGGTGATCGCTGTGTACCAGGCGGCTTCGGCCGGAATATCTGCTCCACGGGTTCTCGCCGATCCTTTTAGCATTGGCGCCTGGTATCCCCTTTGTGAAGCACTGACGGCGCTGACCGGTGCCTGGATTCTCGGCGCCCTGTTACGGGCGCGGTTGCGGGGTTCCGGGGGGCAAATGGCCGGCGGGAGGATTGTGCGTGGCGCACAGATTTTGTTTGGCCTGACCTGCGTTTTCTACGGATCGTCGCACTTTGTCTACGCGCAGTATACCGCCGGTATGGTTCCGGCCTGGATGCCCAGTCACTTGACGGTCGCTTACCTCACAGGCCTTTGCCATGTCACCGCGGGAGCGGCGATCGTCGTCGGGATACTCCCTCGGCTCGCGGCGACCCTCGAGGCGCTCATGATGAGTCTGTTTGGCGCTCTGGTGTGGATTCCAAGTTTCTTCGCGGAACCGCGGCCCAGCTGGGCTGGACCGCCGGAACATCAATGGTCGGAGCTGGTCGTGACCCTGGTACTGGCTGCTTCGGCGTGGGTGGTCGCGGCGTCGTTGGCGCGGTCTTCAGGCATGCGCGCGGCGCGTTGACGCGTTTGATCGGCGGATTACTGACTCCGGGTGTCATGCGCCGGTCGTGTGCGATGGCGCTGCGGATGCGAGCCATGACGGCGCGGCTGTGATGGGAGTGTGGTGGACTCCAGGACGCTCCGTGGGCACCCGGAAACGATTGCGGAATCGAGCCGGACGGCTAGTGCCGACCGGCCCTGGATTTCGCGGCGCGATCCATTCGGACAGGCTCCGGGAATGCGCGGATAAAGAGTACCCTTGCCGGCGTGATAAGCGTACGGGCCGCACATTCGTTGTTCTCGCCCAGGGAC
>JBJKQX010000276.1:0-3938 GCA_046704965.1 Binataceae bacterium (SeqCode) | reverse complement strand
CCGATAACGCTCGGTATCCAGACTGCCAGCCGCGTGCAGGTGACCTCGGGACTCCATCCGGGCGAGAGGGTCATCACTTCCGGCGGCTACGCTCTCTCCGACGGACTGCGCATCAGCGTGGAACAGGAATCCGGCAAGTGAACCGCTCCTATACCACTCTTACGGTTCTGGCCTTCATGGCTGCGACCGCGCTGGGCGTGCTGCTGGCCTTTTCCATTCCCAGCTCGGTGTTCCCGCAGATGACGTTCGACCGCGCCATCATCCTGGCCAACGCGGGCGACCTTCCGCCCAAGCAGATGCTGGTCGCGGTGACCCGTCCGATCGAAGAGGCAGCCTACAGCGTGACGGGCGTCAAGCTGGTTCGTTCCGAGACTACGCGCGGAGCCGCGGAAATCGATGTCAGCTTCAGCGAGCATGCCAACGCGCTCAGCAGCTATCAGCTCCTTAACGCTGCTCTTGCTCAGGTGCGCGGACGGCTTCCGCAGGGCGCCACCGTCGACATGCGGCTCTTCACGACCGGCACTTTCCCGATCGTCGACGTCAGTCTGGCGTCGAAAGATAGAAGTCTGCCCGAACTCACTGACATCGCATTTTACGATCTGGTGCCGAGCCTTCGCCGCATTCCCGGCGTGCATCGCGTCCAGATCGTCGGCGGCAAGCATCGTGAGTACGTGGTGACGCTCAATCAGGCCGAGCTGCTCGCGCACAACCTGTCGCCTCAGCAGGTCGTTGCGGGACTCGCACGCGCGAATATTATCGCCTCGGCCGGGCGCATCATGGACGCGCACCGGATGCTGCTGGCGATCGTGTCGACCAATCTTCACACCGAGCGCGAGATTGCATCGGTACCGATCGCCGAGCAGAACGGGCAACCGATCTACGTGCGCGACGTCGGCTCCGTCAGCCTCGGCATCCGCGAAGATTATATTCGCACCGCGTGCGAAAACGGGCCTGCGGTGCTGGTCGGCATTTCGCGTCAGCCGACCGGCAACACGGTGCTCATCTCGAAGGACTCCCACAAGATCATCGATCAGTTCCGCCAGCGCTAACCGGACGTGGAATTCACGTTCTCCTACGATCAGGCACATCTGGTGGTCGAGTCCGTCCAGAGCGTGCGCGACGCTATCATCCTGGGGCTGGTACTGGCGGTACTGGTGGTGTTTGTCTTCACCGGCAGCGCGGCCAGCGCGCTTATCGCCGCAATCGTCGTTCCCTGCACGATAGCGATCACGTTTCTCGTGATGAAAGTCGCAGGAATGACGTTCAACATGATGACGCTGGGAGGGCTGGCGGCCGGAATCGGCCTTTTCATCGACGACGCGATCGTCATGATCGAGGCAATCCACCGCGCCCGCTCGCACGGCGCGGCGACCGAGGATGCAATCCCGCTCGCCCTCTCGGAGCTGAAGCGTCCGTTGTTCGCCTCGACGGCGACCGTGATCGTGGTTTTTGCGCCGCTCGTGTTTCTTTCCGGCGTGACGGGCGTGTTCTTCCGCGCGCTTGCCGTCACGCTCGGCGCGGGGCTCGCCATCTCGCTTGTGGCGGCGGTGTTCTTCACTCCCGCGCTTGAAAAGATAATCGAGCGATGGCGCAGGCCGCATCGCGAATCGGGCGGAATCTTCGATTGGGTCCGGCACGCATATCTCGTCGCCACATCGCCCTTTGTGCGGATGCCGACGCTTTCCATAGCGCTCGCGCTGGTTTCGATGCTGGGAGCTTTCGCACTATATCGGACGGTCGGGACTGACTATTTGCCCAAGCTCGACGAAGGCGCGTTCACCCTCGATTACATAACGCCGCCGGAGAGCACACTGCATGACACGCAGGCATTGCTCCGTAAAATTCAGGATATCCTGAATTCAACTCCCCAGGTCGTAGCCTTTTCACGACGGACCGGAACTCAACTCGGTTTCTTCGTTACCGAATCGAACCAGGGCGACTTTTCGGTGCGGCTCAAGTCCGAACGCAAGCTCAGCATCTATCAGGTGATCGACAACATCAGAAAGCGCGTGCACGAAGCCGTGCCGGGCGTGCAGGTCGATTTCTCGCAGATGCTTCAGGACCTGATCGGCGACCTGACGGGCGCTCCTCAGCCAATTGTGGTCAAGGTATTCGGACCCAACCAAGCGGTAATCGAGGCCACCGCACGCAAGATCGCAACGCAATTGCATCAGGTCCCCGGCCTGGTCGACATTTTCAACGGAATCGTGCTCAGCAGTCCCGAGGAGCAGGTAACCGTCAATCAGACCGCGGCTCAGCGTTACGGTGTTTCGCCAAACTACGTTTACCAGGCGCTTAGAGCTGTCGTGCGCGGCACGGTTGCCACCCATGTACTGGTGGGAGACAGACTCATCGGAGTGCGGGTGCGCTATCCGAAAGTGTTCCACCACGACCTGAGCGCGCTCTCCGAGGTGATCATCAAAACGCCTTCCAATAGCCGCGTGCCCCTTGCGGCGGTAACGCGCCTCAAGTACCTGGGCGAAAGCAGCGAACTTGACCGCGCACGGCTTCGCTCGGTGGTGCGGGTTACCGCGCGAGTCGAGGGGACCAACCTCGGAGCGGCGATGAGCAGCGTCAAGAAGCGGCTCGATAAGATGATCCTGCCGGCAGGGGTGACGCTGGAGTACGGCGGACTTTACGCGCAGCAACAGAAGGCCTTCAGCCAACTGACACTGGTGCTGATCGCTGGGATCGTCGTGATTTTTCTCATCCTGGTGTGGGAATTCGGTCGACTGGGCCCGGCGCTCGCGTGTCTCATCGCCGCTATAGCATCGCTGGCGGGAAGCTTCGCCGGACTCACGCTTACGGGCATAACCCTGAACATCTCATCGTTCATGGGCATAATCATGGTCGCGGGCATTACGGCGAAGAACGGTATCCTGCTGCTCGATCGCGCGGAGCAGGCCGTGGCTTCGGGTTTCTCGCCGCGAGCCTCGCTCATTCAGGCAGCCGAGATTCGGCTTCGCCCAATCGTCATGACCACGTTCGCCACGGCCGCAGGCCTGCTTCCGCTTGCGCTGGGAATCGGAGCAGGAGCCAAGGTGCAGCAGCCGCTCGCTATCGCGGTCATAGGAGGACTGGTGTTCGCGATGCTGTTGTCGACGCCTATCGCGGGCGGTCTCTATCTCCTGACGACGCGGGATCGGTCCGGGAGCGAACCCGAACAGTCGAAGAAATAGATCGGTAATCAGCCTGGCCGGCATCGACGCGGACTCGTTGTCGGGCGCATCGAGTGTGCGTATAAAAGAATGTGCGTCACGCGCGATGCGCGATGACCGCCTCCGGTGCCGAGGTGGCGAAATGGCAGACGCAGAGGACTCAAAATCCTCCGTGGGAAACCACATGTGGGTTCAAGTCCCACCCTCGGCACCAAACAAAATCAAGTCTTTTTCGCAATCCAGAAAGTCACTTGCCCTGGAAGACGGGCCGTCGCTTCTCGAGGAAAGCCAACATGCCCTCGCGCTGGTCCGCCGATCCGCTGCACCGTCGAAACGCATCGCGTTCGACGCGGAGCGCGTCCTCGAGCGGCAGACGCTCTGCCCCGACGACAGCGCGCAGCACCCCGGCAACCGCGAGCGGCGGCTTTGTAGCGAGTTCTTCAGCGAGCTCAATGGCCCTGTGCTTGAGATCGCCGATCGGGTGGACCTCGTGGACGAGGCCGATCGCAAGCGCCGTTGGTCCATCGATCTTCTCGCCGCGCAGGATCATGTCGAGCGCGCACGCCCGACCGACCGTGCTGTCAGACGAGCGGTGCCGCCCCAGGCCGGGACGGTGCCGAGGTCGAGTTCCGGGAGTCCGATCCGAGCCCCTTCGCGGGCCGCGAGGCGAAAGTGGCACGCGAGAGGAAGCTCGAGTCCGCCGCCGAGGCAGTAGCCGAACAGCGTCGCGATCACCGCCTTGTCGAGCTGCTCAATCATCGACAGCACTCGCAGCCGTTG
>JBJKQX010000275.1:0-8978 GCA_046704965.1 Binataceae bacterium (SeqCode) | reverse complement strand
ATCCTCCGGTTACGGGAATCGAGGAGGACGCGATGGAGGCAATGAAGAACTACTGGTGGCCGGGCAACGTGCGCGAGTTGTCCAATGCGATCGAGGGCGCCTTCACCTTCGGCCGCTCATCCACGCTTCGGCTCCTGGATCTTCCAAGGCAACTCGTATGCGAACGTAGCGAATTTCCGGCACCGGTAGCGCAGTTGCATCCGGCGCAGAATAACGGCGTTGCTACATTCGCCGACGTCGAACGCGACCTGATAAAGCGCACCCTGACAATCACCGAGGGAAACAAGGCTCGCGCCGCGAAGTTGCTCAGGATCTCACGCAAGAAGCTCTACGCAAAAATCGCCAAGTACAGCCTCGAATAACGCCTTCAACGCGCGAATCGACCGCGGATGCGCGCGTCGCTGATGAAAGCCCTCCATCCGACCGCACCCGCCGCGAGCATCAGAGCGACGATCCAGCCCCACGCGCGCACTGGACCAATGCCGAGCACCACGGCTATCGGGGTGGTTTCCATGAACACGGGCAGGCTCAGGGCAACCAGTCCGCACACGATCCAGAAGCGCGCCCGGCGAGGAAGTTCTTGTCTCCACCATGGGCGATTGCCGCACAACTCCGCCCATACGAGCATCAGGCTCCCCGCGACCACGACCACCATCGCGGCCGACCGCGCATAGATTTCACCGCGGCCTAGCAAGGCAACGTAAAGCCCGAGCGAGGCTGCCGCCAGCAACGCGCCGCTCAGCGCGGAAACCATCGCACGACCGGGCAGCAAAATCGGTTGCGCCGGATCGAGCGGCGCCCGCGCCATCACGTCTTCCGTCGCAGGCCGCCCCTCGAATACCAACGCGGAGACCGGATGAACGATCAACTCGAGCCACACCAGCACCACCGGCGTAAGCAGGATCGGAAGCCCGGCCAGCGGAACTGCGAGCGCAAGTCCGACCAGCATCACCTTGAACCCGACCAAGTAGCCGAAAGCCTGCTGGAGATTGTCGAACAGTCTGCGACCTTCGCGAATCGTCGCGACCAGAGCCGTGAAATTGTCATCCAACAGCACGATGTCTGCCGCTGCGCGTGCTACTTCGGTGCCGCGCCGTCCCATGCTGACGCCGATGTCCGCGTGCCTGAGCGCGGGCGCGTCGTTGATTCCGTCACCGGTCATCGCCACGACCTCGCCTGCCTGCTTGAGCGCCTCGACGATCGCGTACTTCTGCTCCGGACGGACGCGCGCAAAGATACTCTTGGTGCGTACCAGCGAGCCCAGCTGCTGCGCTCCCGCACGGTCGAGTTCTTCCCCGGTGACTATGCCGTCGTCGGTGTGGGCGAGACCGGTTGCGTCGGCGATCGCATGGGCGGTGAGCGCGTGATCGCCCGTGATGAGCTTGAGCTTCACGCCCGCGCGCTGACATTCCGCGACCGCGTCCGGGACCTCGCGCCGAACGGGGTCGTGGAAACCAAGCAGACCGAACAATCGCAAATCCCGCTCGTCGTGCTCGCGAATTCCGGTAAATGACGACCTCTCGCCGGTGCGACCCGCCACCGCCAGCACGCGCATCCCGCGCGCCGCCAACTCCGCGTTGCTCTCTAACGCTCTTTCACGCTCGCCCGGAGCAAACCTGCAATGCTCGACAATACCCTCGAGCGCGCCCTTGGCGACGATCCGTCCACGCTCGCCGCCCCGCTCTTCCCACACGTGCGACATGTGGCGGCCCACCATGTCGAAGTCGTAATCGTGAACCAGCCTCCACTGCGAGTGGAGCCCCGCGACGTCGACCCCATGCTCGGCGCAATGCTCCACGATGACCCGTTCCATCGAGTCCGCCGGATTCGGCTCGCACGCAAGGGCCGACGCCTCCAGCAACTCGGCCTCGGTTATCGCCGGGAGCAGCGGCGCGTGCGAGCCGAGCGTATACGACCCCATGGTCAGCGTGCCCGTCTTGTCCAGGCATATGACTGTGGTGGAACCCAGCGTCTCGACACTTGCGACGTGACGGACGAGCACCCCGATGCGGCCAAGCCGCCACGCGCCGAGACCGAGGAACAGCGTTAGCACCAGCACGAATTCCTCGCCCACAGCAGCCATCGCAAGCGTTATCGCGTAAAGAAACGCCGCGCTGAAGCTGGCGCCGCTGGCAAGCCGCAGAACCAGCACCAGCACCGAGGCAACCAGCGCCGCGCTCACGATCCATCGAACCATCCGGGCGGTTCTGCGCTGCATCGGAGTTGATTCGAAGCCGCTTTCCTCGACCAGGCGGGCGATCTCACCCAATCTCGTATTTCGCCCGGTCGCGGTGACCTCGACCGAGGCCTGTCCGGTCAGAACCTGAGAGCCTGCAAATACCCGGCTGGTTTCCGCAATCCCCGGCTCTTGCGCGGAGCCTGTGAAGACGCTCTTGTCACGGGGCTCGCCCTCGCCGCTCAGATGCGATTCATCGAGCGAGAAATTGAACGCCGACCGCACCACGCCGTCCGCGTGAACAACGTCACCTTCGCTCAGGAGGAGAATGTCGCCGGGCACGATGTGCGCGGTTGGAAGCGCGCGCGGACGGCCGTCGCGCAGAACGGTTGCCTGCGGCGCAACCGCGGCGGCGAGTTTTCCCAGCGCCGCGCGCGAGCGCGCCTCCAGCGCCACGTCCACCCCTAGCACCGGAATCAGCGCGCCCAGCAGGATGACTCCCTCAGTCCGCTCACCCAATGCCAGGTAGACGAGCCCCGCCGCCGCCAGCATCAGCGCCATCGGGTCGGCGAACGTCCAGAGCAACTCGCCGACGCGGGCCAAAGCCCGGCGCCGCACCAACTGGTTCGGCCCGAACCTCCGCAGACGTTCGCGCGCCTCGGCGCTGCTCAGACCATGGGGAGTTGCGGCCTCGGAAGGGCGCGTGCGAGCCTCGTGCGTTTCGCTGGCCGCTTTCACGCGCGCGTCACCAGATTGCCCGGCCGGCAAATTTCAGCGTGCTTCGTGTTTCCAGGTCGCGTAGAGGCTCCCGTCCTCGGACGACCAGCGATACTTCGCCCGTCCGCCGAATGCCTTTTCCAATTCATGGGCAATTCGATGGGCGAGCTTCTGTGACGTGGTGAGCACTTCGAGCGAACGACCGTCCCATTCCGACGAAACCACACGCCGCTGCGGCTGCGTAAAGCCGGCCCTTCGTTCGACGTTGCCGATCCTCCTGCGGATGGCGTCGATATTGTCGCGGGCGTAAGCACCACTCACCAATACCTTCCCATAGCAGAGACCGGACTTCTTCTCCTGGACACATGCGGGGCATTCGACCCATGCCGCTTTGCCCAGAAGTTCGTCCGAGAGTCTCTTTATACGGCGCCACTTCTGATCCTTGTAGACGGCTCCGCAACGCTCGCAGACGGAAGGGTCCTTAAGCGCGGGTTGGCCGCGCATTTTGACCGCCACCGCCGGACTCTTGTCGAAACGCGTCCCCTTGCGATTAAGACTGCGAATGAGTCCCTTGCCCTTGGGCCGATCGGTGCCTTTCATGACCGTCTTCCCCAATGCCTATTTGCAGAGTTTCAAAAACGCTTCGAGTATGTCGCTGCGCGCAATAATCCCCACCAGTCGTTTGCGATCGACAATCGGTATCGCTCCGATCCTCTCCCTTCGCATCACGTCTGCCGCCTTTTGAAGCGTGTCCGTGGGCGAGAGCGCGATCACGTTGGACGTCATCACGGTTTCGACCGGTATCTGCTCCGCTTCGACCGGCGCGATGTCCGCGCCCGAGAGTTTCGCCGAAATCTCGACCGCCCGGGGCGCGTCGCGCAGGTCGCGATCCGTGACGATGCCGACCAGCCGCCCGTTCGATAGGACCGGAAGCTGATTGACGCGGTGTTCTTCCACGATCGCCCGGGCATGCGCCACCAGGTCGCGCGGTTTCACGGTAACCACCGGAAACTTCATCCAACGTTCGATGCGGAAGGTCTCAGCCGTGGCGCCGGGCTCCGCCTTTTTCTTGGATTCACGCATCCCGCCTCGGGCTTTCAGACGCTCAGGCATCCTCCATCTCCTGCGTCGACTGTATGACGTCCAGAAGCGCACGCAGCATGTCGCTGGTGGTCACGATTCCGACCAGCTTGCCGTCTGAGGTCACGGGCAATCCGCCGATTTTATGCTCCAGCATCAAGCGTGCAGCGTCCTCAACCGAAGAATGCGGACCTACGGTGAGCGGCGAAGCCGTCATCGCGGCGTCCACCCGCGTGCTCTCGAAATAGCCCCTGTGCTCGCGCGTATCGCGCTCGCTCAGGATTCCCACCAGTTCGGAATTATCCACCACCGGCAGACGACGGAATCCTCCCGCTTCCATCAACGCCTTTGCCTTTGCGAGCGTGTCCCTCGGCCCTATAGACGTTGGATTTGGAGTCATTCGGTCGGATACACGCATCGGGTTCCCCCTCCTGTTCATCCAAATCTGAAGCAAGGCGCTTGCCATCTCGACTTCCCGCCGTCTTGAGCGAAGCGACGCGAATAACTGACAAGGTGCCTTATGCGGCGCGGCCATTCGAATCAGCCGCTTAAGTCTGTGGTTCCAAAAGACACAACGCACGAGGGCTCAAAAGGAACGGTTTGGGGGCGAGTACGTTCGTATCGCATGCGGAAATGATGATTTACACAAGCGTGACCGAACTATTCGATGGACAAGCGTGCCTTCGCGATGGCACGGCAATCGCAATAACTTTCCAGTTGCCATCACGCGAAGCGGAGGGAGCCTGCCTCATGGCCTTTCCATACAAGCGAATTCTCTGCCCCGTGGACTTTACGGAAAACTCGATCGCCGCGCTCAGGAGTGCGGCCGCTCTCGCGCATGCCTTCGACGGCACCGCCTACGTCCTGCACGTGGTTCCGATGATCATTCAACCGACCGGGATGCCCGTGTACGTCGACCTGTACAAATCGCAGGAGGAAACGGCGTGGGCCCGGTTGCGCGAGCTTGCGCGCAAATATCTCTCCGGTGCCAAGTACGAACTGCTCGTCCAGATGGGCGACCCGGCGAAGACCATCCTGCTGGCCGAAAAGAAAGTCTCGCCTGACCTGCTCGTGATGGCGACGCATGGGCGCAGGGGATTTTCGCGTTTTTTCCTCGGCAGCGTAGCCGAGATGGCGGTGCGCGAATCGACCTGCCCGGTGCTGACGGTGCGGCCGACTGCTAGCGACAAAAGCCTGGTCGGCAGTTGGATGACCGCGGGACCCGTGGTCGCCACGCCTGACGAGAAACTTTCGTCGGTCGAATCCAAGATGCACGAGGGCGGATTCAGAACCCTGCCGGTAATGAAGAACGGGCTGCTGGTTGGTATCATCACCGACAGGGACATTCGCGCGCACGTCGGATACCTGGACCATACCGAGGTCGACAAGGCGATGGCCGAGACTCTTGTCACGGTCACCCCGTCGATGCCGGTTCGGGAAGCGGCAAGGCTCTTGCGCGAACGAAAGATTGGCGGGCTTCCGGTGCTCGATGAGGAAGGGACCCTCGTCGGCATCATCACGGTCAGCGACGTTCTCAAGGCTCTTACCGAAGAGCATGAGGCGTGAACGGACCATGGGAGACGAACGTCATGACGAGCAAGCCCGAAAATCAGGCTCGCGCGGGGAAGAGCGCCCATTTGCCCGAGCTGATACGGGCGATGTGCGACTCGGCCTTTTATCCGCATCGGCCCGCGAGTGTCGAACTCCGGCAGACGCATATCTCCTACGTCTTTCTCGCGGGGGAGTTCGTTTACAAGGTCAAGAAACCGGTTCGCTTCCCCTTCCTTGACGCTTCGAAGCTGTCCCACCGTTACCGGCTCTGCGAGGACGAGATACGTCTCAACCGGCGGCTCGCGCCCGATCTCTACCTTGACGTCGTTCCGATCGTCCGGCGCGGCGCGGCCAACTATGCATTGGGCTCCGCGGGACAGGAGGCGGACGCCGAGGAGTTCGCCGTCAGGATGCGGCGGCTTGACGAAAGTCGGATGCTCGACCGCCTGGTCTCGACCGGCGAGGCGGACGAGGACACGATGCGGACGGTCGCGCGCAGGCTTGCAGAGTTCCACGACGCCGTATCGTCCACGCTTTCGTGGCAGTACGGATGCGCGGCGGGTGTGTGGCGACGAGTGCTCGGAGACATCAGAAGTTACGCATCCTTTGTTGGCTACACGGTATCGGAGCGCGACCTCGGCGACATCGAGGACTACTGCCGCCGCTTTATCGAATCCCGATGGGAGATGCTGAACGAGCGCGCGGCAAACGGACGCGTGCGCGAGGGTCACGGCGACCTTCGGGCCGAGCATATTTGCGTCAAGCCCGATCGGGTGAGCATTTACGACTGTATCGAATTCAGCGAATCCATCCGCTACTGCGACGTCGCGTCGGAACTCGGTTTCCTCGCGATGGATCTCGACCGTCTGGACGCGGCCCGGCTTTCGCTCGAGCTGGTTTCCGCGTACCGGGAGTTTTCCGGTGACGAAGGGATGGCTCGGCTGATGCCGTTCTACAAGTGCTACCGGGCGTCGATACGCGGGATGGTCGAAAGTCAGAGGAGCCTTGAGAGCGAGGTAGGTCCCGCCGAGCGCGACAAGGCCCGTGACCTTGCGCATCGCTACTTCACGATGGCCCATCGGTACGCGGTCCAGGCGGCACCGGCGCTGGTGGTGGTATGCGGGCTTTCCGGGAGCGGAAAATCGACACTCGCGCGCGCTCTTTCGCTCAGGCTCGGATTCGAGGTCATCAACTCCGACGTAGTGCGCAAACGGCTGGCCGGTCTGACCGCGGCCACGCACGCGAGGACGGGTTACGACCAGGGCATCTATGGCGAAGATTTCAACCGGCTTACGTACGCCACGATGATGGACGAAGCCGAGGGCCTGCTACGCTCCGGTCGCGGGGTCATCCTGGACGCCACGTTCCGCGAGCCGGCGGCGCGCCGTGGCGCATCCGACGTTGCATCGCGGGCAAATGTGCCGTGGCTGTTCGTCGAATGCCGATGCGAGGAACGCGAGGCGCTCAGGCGGCTTGACGAAAGGGCGCGCATCCCCGGCGAAGTCTCGGATGCGGACGCAAACGTATACCGTCATCAACTTGTTGAATTTGCCCCGTTGAACGAGATCCCCGCCTACCGTCATTGTATTATCGACACGACCCGCGACGGTCTCGCCGGGGCTTTGGAAGCCGAGTTGCGCCTGGCCGGGCTTCGTTCGCTGGGGGGATCTCACGGGCTGGAAGCAGCGTAACTCTGTCCGATGGCAACCCGCATCCAAATTGCGCCTTCATCGGGCGCTTCCGGATTAGGTGATGAACTACACAGACGAATCGCGCCCCGAACTGGACCCGAGACATTACGCCATCAACGAGATCCTGCGCGACGGAACTTCGATCCACATTCGAGCGATTCGGCCGGACGACAAGGTCCGCCTGTTTGAGCATTTCGCCGGGCTTAGCCCGCAATCGCGCTATCAGCGTTTCTTTGGGACCAAGCGTGGGCTGACCCGGGACGAGCTGAAAAATCTCACTGAACTCGACTTCGATACCCACGTCGGTCTGGTCGCGGTCCTGCACGACGGGGTCGAGGAAAGGATAATCGGCGTCGGCCGCTACATCACCTCCGCGCCGAATCGGGCCGAGGTCGCGTTCGCCGTTCTCGACGAATACCAGGGACGCGGTATCGGCACGCTGCTGCTGGAACATCTTGCGCGAATCGCCCGCGCCGCCAACATCACCGAGTTCGAGGCCGACGTGCTCGGCAGCAACCGCAGGATGCTCGAGGTGCTGGGCGAAAGCGGCCTCAAGGTCAAACGCTCGATGGAGCGCGGAGTGGTCCATCTGTCGCTCCTGACCGGAGAAACCAGCGAGTCTATCCAACTGCTCGAAACGCGCGAGCAAAAGTCGGCGGCGCAAAGCATGATGCGCGTGCTCAAGCCGCGTTCGGTGGCTGTAATCGGCGCCTCGCACGACGTAACCAAGATCGGCGGCGCGATCATAGAAAATCTCAAGCGCGACGGCTTCACAGGACCCATCTATCCCGTCAACCCGAACTACACCGACGTGCAGGGAATCAAAGCCTACCCTGATCTTCAGGCAGTGGGTGCGCCGGTGGACCTGGCCGTGATTACGCTGCCTGCACCCGCGGTCGAGCATGCGGTCGCGGATTGCACGCGGGCGGGTGCGGCCGGTGTGGTCGTAATCAGTTCGGGCTTCGCGGAAGTTTCGGAACAGGGTCGCGCGGCCGAGAGGCGGCTGCTCGAGCTGGTACGCGGCTCAGGGATGCGGATGATCGGTCCCAACTGCATGGGAATCATCAATACCGACCCCACGACAAGCCTTAACGCAACCTTCGCGCCGGTCGCTCCGCCGCGCGGCCATGTCGCGATGTACTCGCAGAGCGGCGCCCTCGGAATCGCGGTGCTTGATTACATCAAGCAGCGCAAGCTGGGCGTTTCGACCTTCGTTTCGGGCGGCAATCGGGCCGACGTCTCCAGCAACGACCTGCTTGCCTACTGGCACGACGACCCCGCGACGAGAGTGATCGTGCTTTATCTGGAGAGCTTCGGTAATCCGCTCAGGTTCTCCCGGCTCGCCCCAATTATCGCACGGCGAAAGCCTATCGTCGCGGTCAAGGCGGGACGCTCGGTCGCGGGAACCCGGGCCGCGCACAGCCATTCTGCCGCGCTGGCAAGCTCAGACGTCGCGGTGGACGCGCTTTTCGAGCAGGCGGGAGTGATCAGGACGAGCACGCTTGGCGAAATGTTCGACGTGGTAGCGATGGTCTCGCGGCAGCCGGTCCCGAAGGGTCCGCGTGTGGGCGTGGTCACGAATGCCGGTGGTCCCGGAATCCTGTTTGCCGACGGATGTGAGGCGCGCGGCCTTACCGTGCCGCAACTCGATGAAAAAGCCATCGCCGATCTGCTCTCGTTTCTCTCAAGCAGCTCCGGATTCGCCAACCGTATAGACATGACAGCAGCCGCGGGCGCTGAAGTTTTCGAGCGCTCTATGAGCC
>JBJKQX010000274.1:0-9372 GCA_046704965.1 Binataceae bacterium (SeqCode) | reverse complement strand
GTGCCGCACGATCCGCGGATTCGGATGGTTTTCAATCCCGATTACGAACGCGGTCAGCTTTCTTCCCTTAAGGTCGCGATCCGCTCGCTCGAAGTGTCGGCGGACGCTGCGCTCATTCATCTGGCGGACCATCCGACCGTAACGCCGCAGACCTTCCAGATGCTGGTGGAAGCGTGGGGTCGCATTAAAAAACCTATCCTGATAGCTCGATATGGGGGTCGTCGGGGCCATCCGGTCGTGTTTGACCACACTCTATTCCAGGAACTGCTTGATGCGCCTGAATCGGTTGGGGCGCGTTTTGTAGTCAACGCCGACGCCGAGCGGGTGCATTATATCGAGACCGACGACCCGGGAGTGGTGCTCGACCTCGACACGCCGCAGGACGTAATCCGGGCCGGGCTTGAGCCGCCGCCTTCGACGTTGTAGGAACAGACTCTCGTGCAAAGGCGCTGCTACTGCTAGAAATTCCTGTAACCGGTATGGAAGCAGGACGTATTAGCTGTTGGCTATGTTGGCGATTACCCGCAAAGTCGGGCCGGTATGGAGAGCCGCCGTCAGATCTGACCAGGAACTGATAGGCGAGGCTCTGAACGGCCAGGCCGGAGCGTTCGCCGAACTGGCCGCGCGCCATCGCGGGCGGGTCGAACGACTTTGCCAGCGATTCTTCTCGGATTACGAGATGGCGCGCGACCTGGTTCAGGAGTGCTTCCTGAAGGCGTTCGCCGCGCTCAAGACCTACAGGGCGGAGATGCCGTTCGGTGCCTGGTTGCGGGCGATTGTCGTAAATCTTTGTTACGACGAACTGCGCCGCCGGCGCCGCAAGCCCGAGGAGCCCGTCGGCGATTTCACCGAGCCCGAGCTCGAGTGGATGCAGCTTGTTAATACCGCGACGCCGGAAGAAATTGTGGCGGAAGCGGAGGAACGGCACCAAGCTCACGACCTGGCGCATCGGTTGCTCGATACGCTCAAGCCCGAGGATCGGATGGTTCTCGTGCTCAAGGACAGCGAAGAACTGGGGGTAAGCGAGATAGCCGAGATTCTCGGATGGAGCGAGGCCAAGGTTAAGGTTCGTGCGTTTCGGGCGCGTCAGGCGCTTCGCAAACACGCAGATCGGATGCTATGGGCACAACGGCGACTGGCAACGCGATGAACTGCTTCGAGGCAAGAAGGGAGTTTGGCGCCTTCTGGCGCAAGGAACTCGCGGATGAGCGAAGGGAAGCTTTCCTCGCCCATCTGGCAGGATGCTCCGCGTGCGATAGCGCGTTCAGGAATTTTGCGCTGTCGGCGCCGGTGCTTCATTCCGCCATGGCGCCCGAACGGCCGCTCGGTGAGGTCGCTCCTCGCGTGCGCAATGCAGTGTCCGCGCGCCGTCCGGCTGCTGCCTATCGCGGACGCCAGAGGCCACGGCAGTGGGCGTCGATGGCTGCCGCGGTGGTGGTTCTGATGGCGGGCGTGTTCGCCGCGTACCTGTCGGTAAAGGCCCCGGTCGGGAACCTGGCCGACGCGTTGAGCCAATCAGACTCAGCTACGCCTGTTCCGGTAGCCGAGTTGTTTGCCACGCAGACACAAACGCATAGTCAGGGTAACGACCTTGCCGGGTAAGATTGGCTGGATCGGGCTCGGTGCAGCGATATTGGCGGGCATTCTGGTCGGGTTCGCCGGCAGTACGCTGCTTTACCGTTACAATGTGCTGACCGTGCCGGGCGAACCGATAGTCAAGCGGATGAACCGCGAGCTTCGGCTGACACCCACCCAGCGTGAACAGATTCATCAGATAATCCGCCACACCCATTTCGAGATTCACCGACTGCGCCACCGGCTCCATCGCGAGTTCATCCGCCAGCGTCACCAGTTGTTTCACCAGGCTTATTTGCAGATTCGCGCGGTTCTGACGCCGCAGCAGCGCGACGAATTCGAACGGCGCTTCGTTCCACCCTCGATACGCCGCGGTCAGCCGCCACCAGAGCCGATGTCATCACCCGCGGCGCCTGCGCCAGCGGCACCGTCCACTACAGCGACTCCGTAAGCCGGCCCGCCACGCGTTACGACGCGCCCATCTGCTGCAACATTTTCTGCGCCTGAGCGGCGATACCCGGATGCTTGGCATTGTCCGCGCTTGCCTTGCGCAGATAGCGGATTGCCTCGTCGCGATTTCCCTGAGTAGCGAGAATTTGGCCGATTCGAAGCGCCGCAAAGGCCGAATTCGAATCAAGCTGGTAGGCCTTTCTGTAGTAAGGGAGCGCCTCATTCATTTTCGGCGGCGAGAAAGACATATACGCCTCGCCGATGTTGAGATACGCGTCCACCTGATTCGGCTGATACTTCACCAGCTTCTGGTAGACTTTCACCACATTGGCGAAGTCCGAGCGCGAGTTGTAATAGTATCCGAGGTAGACGTAGGCTTCTTCCAGCGTCGGATCTATATCAGTCGCCTGCCAGAGCAGTTTGACGGCTTTTTCACTGTCGGTCATGTTAATCGCCGCGTGTACCAAAGCACCGGCCTTGGCGGCGTCGGATGGATTGGTCGAGTCGGCGCGGCAAGGCGCCGCGGCGAAGCAGCTGACCAGGGCAATTGCCAACAGGATGGCCGGGTAACGGCTTGATCGAATCATGAAACACCCTGAAAATCGGCGTGCCGATATGACTAATAGAATCGTTGCACGAACGCTCGTTGTTGCAAAGTCACGGGCGCTCGCCTGTTGCTTCATTCTTCCGGAGCGGACGGCGGGAGAGTGCCGCGGCGCCGCGCGATGAAACAGCGCAGGTTCCAGGCGAACGGACTACGGCTTGCCTGTCTCGACTACGGGGCCGAGGGCAATCCGCCGATACTTTTTCTTCACGGAGGATCGGCCAACGCACATTGGTGGGATTTCGTTGCTCCCGCCTTCACCGACCGCTTCCACGCGCTGGCACTCGATCAGCGAGGCCACGGCGACAGCGAAGCACCTCGCGAATGGGCCTACGGCACGCGCCATTATGTTTCAGATCTCGAAGAACTGATCGACACGTGGGACCTCGGTGCGCCGGTTCTGGTCGGGCACTCGATGGGCGGCCACAACACGCTCGTTTACGCGACGCGCAATGCCGACAAGCTGCGCGCGATGGTTGCTATCGACACGCCGCCTGATTACACGGAGCGGGCGGTCGAATTTCTGCGCGAGATGGCCGACAGGCCCGCGCGCCGGTTCGATTCGCTCGCCGAGGCATGCTCGCGCTTTCGTCTTCTCCCGCGCGAAACTATCGCTAGCCGGGAGATCCTTGAACACGTCGCGCGCTTCTCCTTTCGTGAGACGGGCGACGGCGGTTGGACCCACAAGATAGACCGGCGCACGATGGTGCGCGAACCGCTCGACGTATGGGACGAGCTTGCGACCATCACGTGTCCGGCGCTGGTAGTCAGAATTTCCAGCAGCCCGTTGGTCGAACCGCAGGTCGCCCGGCGGATGGCGTCGCTGATGCCGAAGGGTAAGCTTGCCGAGATAGACCACGGCTATCACCATATTATGTTCGATAATCCCCAAGCGTTGATCGCAACGCTGAACGAATTTCTCAAGGACATATGATGAGCGGACCGAGGAGCCGCTTCGTGGAGAGCGCGCCGCGGCTTCATTACCTTGAATGGAATCCTGCGGGTCGTCGGCCGATTGTCCTGCTGCACGGCAACTCCGCCAATGCGTGGTGGTGGCAGTGGGTCGTCGAATGCATCCCGCGCGATTTCAGACTGCTCGCCCTCGAGATGCGCGGACATGGCGACAGCGAGTGGGTGCGGCCGCCGGCTTACACGCCCTATGATTACGCCGACGATTTGCATCGATTCGTCGGGCAGGTGCTCGGTGAAGTCCGGCCGCTGGTTGTCGGTCACAGCATGGGGGGTCTCGCCGTGCTTGCCTTCGCGAGCCGCTACCCCGACTCCGCGAACGGCGCGGTTGCGATCGACGTCGCGGTAAGATCGAGCCGCGGACGCGATCGTTATCTGCGACGCCTGCGCGCGTTGCCCACAGTCGTGTATCCCGATTTGGAAACCGCGAAGGCGAGGTTTCGCCTGATGCCCGACGAGGGCGGAATAGCGCCCGAGCGGCTTCGCGCGATCGCCGAAAAGAGCCTGGCACGCACGGGCGCGAACGGATACTCACTCAAATTCGATCGCGAGAGTTTCTTCGGTGGAGACGGGCTCGATGTAATCGAAACGATACGCGGCCTGAAACCGCCGACGATGCTGGTCCGCGCGGGACGAAGCCGGATCATGACGCAGGAAGCCGCCGAGGATGCCGAGGCTTTGAACCCTCAGGTGACGCTTACGGTAATCCCCGACGCGCATCATCACGTGCTGTTGGAAAAGCCCGAGGAACTGGCCCGAACGATCGTTGCCTTCGCCAAGGGGTTGGACGATTGAGTAGAAGCCTGCAGATTAGGGCCGGCGGCGGCGAATGCAGAATGGGTCGGCTGGACGGGCCGGAGAGCCTCGACGCTCCGACTGTGTTTTCGGAATGAAACCGATAATGGTCCAAGGGACCTGCTCCGACGCGGGAAAGACAACGCTGGTCACCGGTCTTTGTCGCATGTTCGCAAATCAGGGCCTGAAGGTCGCTCCTTTCAAGTCGCAGAATATGTCTCTGAATTCCTTCGTGACGAGGGGAAAAGAGGAGATTGCGCGCGCGACAGCGACGCAGGCCTTTGCGGCCCGCCAGGAGCCATGCGTCCATATGAATCCGTTGTTGCTCAAGCCGAGATCGGACACGGTGTCGCAACTGATAGTCCATGGGCGGGCGGCGATGGACGTGAGCGCTGTGGAGTATTTTCTCTTGGACAAGCTGCAAGCGATGAAACTCGATGCGATCCGGAAATCGCTTGCGTATCTCCAAAAAAACTACGACTTGATAATTGCGGAGGGCGGCGGCAGTTGCGCAGAGCCTAATCTGCGCACGCTCGACGTCGTGAACATGGGCGTAGCTCATGAACTTGGCGCGCGAGTGGTTATCGTGAGCGACCTCGACCGCGGGGGAGCTTTCGCGGATCTGGTCGGAACCATCGAGATTATGAGGCGCACCTTTCCTGCGGATCTCGATCTGATTGCCGGCTTCGTACTCAATAAATTTCGCGGCGACGCCCGGGTTCTGGCGCCCGCGATAGACTTCCTTGAGCATCACACCGGTTTTCCGGTGCTCGGCGTGATTCCGTTCGTCAACGGGCTGCGGTTCGAAGAGGAGGATCGTGTCAGAGAGCATCGCTGCGAGCATCCCGAAACGGACGTCGCGGTCATCTACCTTCCGCATATCTCCAATGCAAATGATTTCGATTTCCTCGCTGCAGAGCACAACGTCCAGGTACGCTTTGTAAAGTCGCGCGAGTCGATCGGTCTTCCGGACGTGATCATTATCCCGGGCTCCCGCAATACTACCTGGGACCTGGATTATCTCCGACGAAATGGCATCGCCGACGCGATCGTGAATATGTCGACATCGACGCCGGTGGCTGGCGTATGCGGTGGATTTGAAATGATGGGGCGCACACTTTTGGATCCGCAGCGCACGGAGTCGGAACTCGGAAGTGTGCCGGGCCTCGGACTCCTCGATATCGACGTGGAATTTCTACCCGACAAAACGCTCGTCAATCGTGAATACTGGCCGGAACCTCAAAACCCTTTCGCGCGTGCCGGCGCAATCCGCGGATACGAGATCCATTGTGGCATCGTGAGCCGGAGGGATTGCGCTTCACTGTTTCGCTATGAAGGCGGACAGGACGGGGCGATTCATCCCGAGAGACTGATTTTCGGCACTTTCATTCACGACTTATTCAGCAATCGCGAATTCACGAGGGAGTTTGTCAATCTGCTGCGCGAGCGCAGGGGACTGAAGCCGCTGACCGGAGACGCACCGCACTTACGCGACGGCGCTGACGAAGACTGCGAGATGCTTGCTGGCCTCCTGAAAGAACGGATCCCGGCGGGACTACTGCAATAGCCCTCGTGCTTGCGGATGGATAGAGGATCGAGCGTCGGTGCGCGCTGTTGCGCCAGGCTTAGGGCGTTCGCTAAAAGCGCGATATAATCCATTACGCTTTACGTTTTCGAGTGGGCGGCTGGAATCTCAGCAAAGCCGGCTCCTGGAGACATGATGCCTCGGATAACCGAAACCATATATGCGCCCGAGCTTGAGGGTGGACAGTGGATACAGGGCGGGCCTGTGCGCATTCGCGAACTGCGCGATCGCGGCGTGGTGTTGGTCGATTTCTGGGACTACACCTGCGTCAACTGCGTGCGCACACTGCCATATATCGTCGAATGGAACGCACGCTATCGTGACCATGGACTCGTGATCGCCGGAGTGCACGCACCGGAGTTTTCATTCGCGCGCGAGGGGTCGCACGTGGCGGAAGCGATCCAGAATTTCAAGCTCGAATATCCAGTAGTGCTGGACAATGACTATGCGATCTGGCGCGCATACTCGAACCGCTACTGGCCCGCCAAGTATCTGGTCGATTCGAAAGGGCGCATTCGCTACTACCATTTTGGTGAGGGCGGATATCAGGAAACCGAGACGGCAATCCAGCAGGCGCTTCGCGAATTGCATCCGAACCTCGACCTGCCTTTGCCGATCGAGCCGATGCGCGACACGGACCGTCCCGGCGCGGTCTGTTACCGGGTCACGCCGGAGCTTTATCTTGGTTACGCTCGTGGACACTTCGGAAATCCCGAGCCTCCCGCATCCGACAAGGCACACGATTACGCCGACCCGGGACGTCATATCGAGGGTATGCCCTATTTGGCCGGGCGATGGCGAGTTGAACAGGAGTGCGCGAGGGCGGACGCGGTCGGTGCCTCGGTGAGACTTCGCTACACGGCCAAGGACGTGAACCTTGTGATCGCGCCGCGCGCGGGTGCCACGGTCAGTGCCGAGTTGAAACTCTCCGACGGGGAGATTCCCGGCGCGGACGTGCGCGTAGAAGGCGAAAGGGGAATAATCACGGTCGAGCGCCCGCGCATGTACAACCTGGTTGCCAACAAATCGGTTCAACCCGGGGAGTTGGAATTGCGCGCGCTGGAACCGGGACTCGCGGTATACGCATTCACCTTCATATCGTGTGCGGTAGACGAGTAGAGTGGCTTGGTTGCCGAGTTATGCGCAGCAGGCAACATAATCGGGGCAAGGAACGATGAAAGAAGACGCGCAGGCAGTGAGCGAAGAGGACATAGCCGAGGCCGCCGAGGTCATCCTCAAGGCGAGATACCCGATTGCGTTGACGGGAGCCGGGATGTCGGTCGAAAGCGGGATTCCGCCATTTCGTGGCCCGGGTGGTTTGTGGACCAAGTACGGCGAGCCCCCGATGAACGATTTCCAGGTGTTCATGTCCGACCCGAAGCGCGGATGGGAGAAGCGAATCGCGCGCAACAACGACGAACTGTTTGCACCCTTGAAGGAAGCCCGCCCCAACGCGGGTCACTATGCGCTCGCGCAGCTTGAGGAGATGGGCGTGCTTCGGTTCGTCATCACGCAGAACGTGGACGACCTTCATCGGCAGGCCGGGCAGAAGGCGCTTGCCGAGATTCACGGAAACTGGAAGCTGATTCGATGCCTCGATTGCACGTCGCGTTTTCGATGGGACGAAGTCAGCCTCGATAATTTGCCGCCGCGATGTCCCAAGTGCCAGGGACTGCTCAAGGCCGACACGGTTTCGTTCGGTGAGCCGATACCCGTGGATGTGATGCTGCGATGCCAGCAGGAATCCGCGCAGGCCGATCTGGTGATCGTGGCAGGCACCTCGGCGACCGTTTTTCCAGCGGCGGGCTTCGCGCTGGAAGTGAGAGACCGGGGCGGCGCGCTGATAGAGGTCAACCTTTACGAATCCGAGATCACGCGCCTGTGCACGGTTAGTCTGCGCGGTGGCTCCGCGACGGTTCTGCCACGGCTGGTCGAGACTATCTCAAAGCGTCGTAAAGGTTCGCTGTCATGAGTCGAACTTGCCCGCAGCCCGAACGGCGGCCGTAGGAGTATTCAGTCGATACTCACTTGCCGGGTCTCGGTTTCGGTGCTCCCTCGAACGCCTTCAATATAGACTCGGTCTCGATGTCGGCGGGATAGAACACTTCGACGTGCAATTCCTGGAGCGTAACGTCGTGCGGGGTTGCAACCGTCGTGACCGTGCTGAACATGCGCGCGATCTTTCCACCCAAATCCATTTCCATCGGCAGGATCAGGTCGTGTGGCGCTTCGAGGTCCGGCTCGCGCCATCGTGCCGGAACGCCCGGATAGCTCAGTATCTCGGCGATCAGGTCCTTCAGCGCGTCGTCACGTGCCCATGAGAGCCGTCGATACGCCTCGTTCAGCAGCGATTTCGCGATTTGTTCCCAGTTGACGATAATCCGGCGCACGCCGTCCGGATCGAACATGAGCCGCATCACGTTCAGCCGCGGAGGCGTCGATACCCGCAGGGGTGACAGGCCCGGAGGAGCGCTGCCCAGAGCGAAAGTCAGGAATCCGACGAACGCTTCGTTCGCCATCACGATATTCCAGTGACGATCGTGTGCGATTGCGCTACGCGGCTCGTTGGACTTGAGAATCACTTCTATCGCGGTTCGCACCTGGTCCATTCGCGGGTCGTCAAGAGTCGTCTCGCCATATATCGGCGCGTAGCCGGCTGCGAGCATGATCAGGTTTCGCTCGCGAAACGGCACGTCGAGCACGTTCGACAGCGTGAGCAGCATCTCTCTGCTGGGCTGCGCGCGCCCGCTTTCTATAAAGCTGATGTGACGCGCGGAAACGTCGGCTTCAAGCGCCAGGTCGAGTTGGCTCAGATGGCGTGCGACGCGCCATCGGCGCAGCAGCGGCCCGACGCCGCCTGGCTCAACTGTGGTTCCGTTGCGATTGGTATCCATTGGACGATAACCGCTCCAGGGTGACTATCACTTGCGACGCGCCCGTAGCAGCGGACACCTGGCCGCTGGCGACGTTTGCGACAGCCAATCATTTACCGTTGCGACGGGGCAGAGCCAAGACCGGGTAAGGTAATCGCGACGCTCTCGTAGCCAAGCGATCACAACGACCGATCCGACACGGAATTGTGCCTCATAGTGCATCCCCGACGTCCTGAAACGCTTTCGCAAAGCACGACATTTGCCCGCGCATAACCGACGCCGGCAGCCCCGCCATCGCACCTCCGTCCACGACGAGGTCATGTCCGTTGACGAAGCTTGAACAGTCGCTCGCCAGAAATAGCACCGTTTGGGCGACATCGTCGGCGGTCCCTATGCGACGAAGCGGCTGTTCGTGCGGCAGGATTTCCTTGAGCGCGGACCGCACCGCATCGGCGTGCAGGTCGGCAGCGTCGTCTTCGAGCCCCATCGCTTTGCCGAAAATTCCGGTGACTATACGGCCC
>JBJKQX010000273.1:0-4647 GCA_046704965.1 Binataceae bacterium (SeqCode) | reverse complement strand
GCGTGGTTCACCCGGACGTTCGATCGGTTGCGCGTCAGCCATCGAGGGTTTTCGCGATTCCACCTCGCTCTCGGGCTTGCCGACCGTGTTAAGCGCGAGCGGTGTGGCGATAAAACCGGGACAGATGCAGTTGACGCGCACGCGCGACTCAGCCATCTCGAGCGCTACCGATTTCGTCAACTGGATAACGGCGGCTTTCGCGGCGGCGTACGCGTGCGGCGAATATCCACCGCGGATTCCGGCGACGCTCGCTGTCGAAATGATACTGCCGCCCTGGCGGCGCAGCAGCGGCGCGGAATACTTCATCCCCAGGAACACGCCGCGCACCAGCACGTCGAAGGTTAGATCCCATTCCTCGATCGGGGTTTCCGCTATGCCGCCCAGGACGCCGCCGAAACCGGCGTTGTTATAGATGCAATCGAGTCGGCCGAATGACTTGTCGGCGCGCGCGACCATTTCGCGTATGTCCGCCTCGCTTGTAACGTCGGTGCGCTGGAACACCACGTTCGGCGCCAGCTCGCGCGCTATCGCTTCACCGAGTTCGTTTTGCAAATCGGCAACAACCACACGGGCACCGTTCTCGACGAACAGCCGAACGGTGGCGGCTCCGATGCCGCTGGCTCCGCCTGTGATAATTGCAACCCGACCTTCCAACTCTCCCATTATGCGATCCTCCAGAACTCTGCGGGCGCTTCCGCGTTCGACCATTTGCCGCGCGCACTCGTCCGCTTATCCCTTAATCTCCAAGCTTCCGTTGGATAGTACAGAAAGACGGGCGATCCCGTCATCAGCAATCGTAGGAACAATCACGCAACGCTGCGAGGCATGAAGCTGATCGGACGATCTGATGGCGCCGGCTGCGTGGGACAGCGCATCTGGCAACGTTCGCTTCCGACTCGTCAACCCCGGCGCTGCGAAATCTCCTTCAGGACCGGTGCGATATAGGCGCGGAATCGCTCCGGATTCTCGCTCATCGGAAAATGCCCCAGCTCCGTCATCTTCTGAAATCTGGCGCCGCCGATTCGCCCGGCGAGTTCTTCCGACATCTCCGGCGTACTCGCCCAGTCATACTCGCCCGTCAGCAGATACACGGGCGTGCCGCCGGTATCGATATTCTCCGTAGTGCCGGTCAGATCATGATCGACTGAATAGTAATAGAGATCTCCCTTGAAAACCGGCGGAGCGCCCTGGCTGTAGCACCAGATGGTTTCGCGCCGGTACTTCTCGGGACTGCTCGGCGACATCAGGCCGTACATGACGCTGGCCTTGTACTCGTTGCTGATTCGCGGATGAAACCACTCGTCGTCGTAGCCGCCGGGAGTCTGGAGCGCGGCTTCAAGACCGATTATCGCGCGGAACTCACCCGGCACGTTGACGGCCAGATCGCTGGCAAGATGCCCGCCTATGGAACTACCCATGTAAACCGGCCGGTCGAGACCGAGCTCGCGGCTGAACGCGACGACAAAATCGACCAGAAACTGTTTCGTCAAGCGATATTCCGTGCGCCACCATTCGCGAGTGTCCGGCGGCACCGATTTACCGTGAAACGGAAGGTCGTAGGCGATCATGCGAAAGTCACGCTGAAACTCGACGTCTTCCAGCAGATGCCGCCATTGTCGCCCGTCCGAGCCCGCGGTGTGTTGCAGCAGCATCGGAATTCCGCGTCCGCTCTCTTCGAAGTAGACGCGATACTCGGTTCCGTCGACCTTTACGTATACATATCTCCCGACCGTTGAATCGAAACGCGGCATTGCTCTTTACTCCCCGTGGGCACCGGCTGAGCGCATCAATTCGAACATTCTGTTCAACGCGCGATAGTACGGATCGAACGCGAACGGATCGTCAGTCTCGACAACGAATCCCTCGCGGGCCTGTGCAGCCCTAAGATCCTGAAAGAACGGCCTCGGTACCGGTTTGAGCAACTGCTCCCAGCCTTCACGCGACGCGGATATGGTCGCGGACGTACGGACCTTCGGCAGCTCGGCTTTTTGCAGCATTCGAAATTCGACTACTGCCCCGTCGTTAACCCGCAGAAGATAGGACTCGTCTCCCGCATCGAGTCGAAGCTCCGTGCTCCAGTACCGGGCGGCGGTTCTGAACTCGCCGTCCCCGTTCGCCGCCGCCAGCGCGTTTGCCGTGTCAAAAATCGCCATGGATACAGTTCCCCGTCTGCCTGCCGATTTACCGATGGACTCGCCCGCATGCCCCTGGCGGTCCGGACGGCTCGTCAGCAGCAAAAAATCAGGTCAGGCGCTGACCGTCAAGCGCGCGGGGAAGGTCCGCGACATCACGGCTCCGAGAAGCTTTAAGTCCGCGCTCATAAGGTTAGAATGGTGGAATCGACTTGGACGCCTGTCGGGTTTGTGAAGGCTGCCCGAGCCGCGAATCGGCCCCATCTCGATAGAAATCAGGGACGCCGCAGAAAGTGATGGACGCCGCAAAGGATTATATGTGGGTGATCACCGAGCAGAATGATTACGTCTCGAAGGCCGCGGCGATGCGGCCGCTTCTGGAGAAAAACGCGGCGCGTGCGGAAGCCGACCGCCGCCTTCCCGAGGAAAACCTTCAAGCCCTGTCAGAGGCCGGGCTGCTGGATCTGATGGTCCCGAGGCGCTTCGGCGGAGTGGGCGCCAATATGAGCACCATCCTTCGCGTTTCCGCCGAGTTGGCGAAGGCGTGCCCCTCGACCGCATGGGTGCAGACGCTGATGAACGCTTCGGCCTGGTTCGCCACCAGGTCCTCGCGCGCGGCTCAGGAAGAAATATTTGGCGGCACCATCAGGCCCCGGATGTGCGGCTCGCTCGCGCCCACTGACCGGATGAAACCTGTTGATGGAGGATTCCTGATAAGCGGACGATGGGATTACACCTCGGGATGCTGGCACTCGAACTGGTGCATATGCGGAATCCCTTCGATAGACGAGGACGCAGCGCCGACCGAGGCCGGATGGGCGTTCGTTCCGATGTCGCAACTCCGAATCGAAGATACGTGGCACGCTGCCGGCATGCGGGGCACCGGCAGTTGTACGCTCGTCGGCGAAGACATTTTCGTCCCGCATCATCGCGCGATGTCTCTGCGCGGAGAGCACGTTGACCCGGATTGGATGACACAACATCAGCCGGAGGCTTGCGACTACTGGCCGTTGAAACCGGTACTGGTGCTTGTACTTAGTGGACCAATCCTCGGGATGGCCGAAGCCGCGCTAGAGGCGGTTGCCGCGTTCGCTCCGACACGCGGCATCAAGTACACGATTTACAGGCGGCGCTCGGATTCGCCGGTCATGCAGCATGACTTTGCCGAAGCGGCGCTGAAAATCGATTCGGCGCGGTTCCACATGATGCGCGCAGCCGCCGACGTCGATCGCACCGGGCCGGACGTCGAAATGGACGAGCTGACCCGGGCTAGAGTACGCGGCGACTGTGGTCACGCGGCGAAAATGGCGCGCGAGGCGGTCGAACTGCTGGTATCGATTGCGGGAGGCACTGCGTTTTTTGAGTCGAATCCGATTCAGCGCTTGTGGCGCGACATCGGTGTCGCCAGCCGTCAGGCGTCGCTCCTTTCAACCACCGATTTCGAGATTTACGGACGCGCTCTTCTCAACGCAGCGTCGAATATAACTACAGTCGTTTAGCGGCCTCGAACGAGGCCTCAGGCAACATCCTGTCCGACTCGCGCGCCTGTCCGGGTGCGCGAGTCGGCGTTTTGCGCTCGCGGATTACAAAGACATGGCGTGATTCGTTGGGCGGCGAGCACCGGAAGCCTCGTAAGACTAATACCCGCACATACCCGGGCGTGATGCGGGTCACGTCCACTTGTAGCAGGCGGGAAACGCTTGTGGCTCAGCCGCCAGTCGTTCGCGCCTCAGCATCAACGACTTCGAGCGAAAGGCTTTTGAAAATGCGGCGAGTCTGGGAGGCATAGCCCTTGCTACTGACTCGCAGGACTCACACTCAAAACCAAAAAGAAGCCGACTATGCGTATTGACGAACTTAGGAAACGCTTGCTCGAAGAACGAAACCGCTTCTCCGGTGAGCCCGCAAAGGCGCAAAGCGACTCGGACGCGCCAAACGCCGCGATCACTCAGGAGCCTGATGAACAGGTCGAGCGGCATGAGGACGCGCAGCCAGCGAACACGCCAGAACCCGTCGAAAGTCCCGAACCCGTCAAGCCGAGCGTCCCAAGCGCTTCCGGAGTCGTAGCGATGAACAAGATAGAACAGTCGTCGGTGGCAGAAGCCGTCGCACAGTCGTTCGAGCGCACGAAGTCGTTCGAAAACCGATTCGCAAAACTGATGTCGACTTTTGAGCAGGCCGACAAACTCGCACAGGAAGCTATCGAGGCCCTGAGTCAACTCAGTGAGCTGGCCGATCATCTCCCCTCACTGGTGCAGGCCTTCGAGCCGATGAAGGCGGTACAGCGCCAACTCGCTCAACTTTCCAGCATATTCGAGCCCATGAAGCCTGCGGAAAAGCAGATAATCGATTTTTCGCAGTCGTTCTCCAAGGCTTTTAACGAGAACCTGGCCAAGATTGCGCAGATGCTTGAACCGGTCAGGGACTTTCAGGGTCGTCTCGCCCAATTGGCCGATGATTTCTCGCCGGCAAACGATCTGCAGAAACGATTCGAGCAGCTCGCGCACTCGTTTGA
>JBJKQX010000272.1:0-3958 GCA_046704965.1 Binataceae bacterium (SeqCode) | reverse complement strand
CCGCTCCCGGTGACACTTTCTTCCACTTTCTTCTCTGCCTGGTTCGCAATGCTGTTCAATAAACCGCCAAAACCCGCCTGCGCCGATGAGTAGGAAAAGCAGAAGAATACAATCACCATCAAGAGTCGTGCTTTCACGTTATTTCTCCTACCGGTCAGTGCTGAAGGCAAACGATGCTTTGTGGCCTCATGGTCTCGAAAGCCCCCCGAGCACTTCACATGAAAAAAAGGGCGCCGGCCTCACCGGACCGGCGCTCTGGGCTGCAATGACGAAGCGTCTGATCAGTAGGTCACAGTGACGATATCCTTGTTTGTGCTCGCCGTCGAAATCATCGACGCACTCAAGGTATGATCAGACGCGGAAACCCTGGCGTATTTGCTCGCGTCCAGTAGGTTTGTCATGTTCAGGAGATAGGTTTTGCCGGAGGTATCAACTACATATCCCGTCACGATTCCGTTTGCATCGACGCTTATCGCCAATGCATGGGGATCTCCTCCCGAATAACCGCCCAGCGGACTCATTGAAAACGCCACGTAGTCGCTTATCTTCGAAAGATTCGTGCTGTCAAGCTTGGCAATGACGATGTCATTCCCCCATTCGTAGGTGAACAGGGCAATGTGGCTGCTGCTCTCAACTGCCACTCCACTAAGGTCGGTGACCTCGGGAATTGTCCATTGATTGATAGCGGACGCCTGATCGGCTGACGGGATAGACCATTGCATTGCCGTCGAATCGAAGGTGGCCTTGTTAAGATCGACTAAGCTAACGACATTCCCTGCCTCAGGCGCGACGATAGCCACGTTGAGCAAGGTGTCGACAGCGCCATGATCGCCACCCTGGCCGATCGCAGCAGCGGTCGATGGCTCCGCCTGGTACAATTTGCCCGAGGCGATGTCCATGAAGTCATAACTCACATAATTCGGCGACCATAGATAGCCGGATTTCCCCGCCAAAGTCATATCCGCCACGTTGGCCCCGAAGTTTTCGGAAGGCTGGTCATTGCCTGTCGAGTCGATGGGAAATTCTTTCGTCAAGGTGTACGACGAAGTGCTCATATCGAGGAAATAGATTCCATCGAAGGCGGCCAGCCAGATACCGTTTCGGCCATTGTCCGCTATCGCCCCGGCCACATATGCGCTGCCGCCGCTAAAGGACGCCTGGGTCGGGATCTTTGTATCAAAACTCGGATTGGTGGCGGCCGGCAAGTTCGTCGTCAAATCCACAAAGAGAATCGACGGGCTATTGTATGAATACAACGCCAACAGGTTCTTGTTGTTGAACGTCGCCACGCCATCCACCTCGTAACAACCGGAAGTGTCGGCGGCGCTGCAGGTACCGGTCGCCGCAGGGTCTTGAAGAAGAAGCTTTTGCGGATTGGTCGCGCTGACCGCCTGACTTGGATCGTAAATGACCAATCCCTTGCTTGGGTCTTTTCCGGCTATGTATACCGTTTGTTTGCCGCCGTAGACATAGACTGCTGCCGCCGCAGAGGTGCTTACGTTGGCCTGGCTGCGCACCTGTGCAGACGTAGCGGGGCTGTTTCCAATGGCATTTGTTATGCCTGACGCCACAGTCGTGGTGTTCGCCGTGGTCAGGGGGTTTGAACCGGAAGACGCAGTGGTGCCGCTACTCATGCCGAGATAAGCCGTGAGGCTGGACATGATGACGGTGCTCCCGGCGCCCACAGCGAGCGGGGTCGAGCCCGGCCCGTACGTTATCGCGGTCGAGCCTTTCTTTCCATCGAACACGCCGTCGGAAATATCCTGACTTAAGGCAGCGATAAACGTTCCGGGGTCTGCACCTGTGTTGCCCAGGCTCTTTGCCTGCTGCATCAAAGCGCCCAATATCAATCCCAGTTTGGTCCCGTCGGGATTTGACGCAACCTTGCTTGCATCATTCAGATTTACAGCCGTCGTTAAGGGGTCGGATGACAGACCGAAGTGTGTCTCGATCAGAGTCGTTGCCTGCGTTACCGAAGATGCCGGCGATGTTCCCGCAGCCATAAGAGCTGCCGCTCTCGCATCGATGAAGCTCGTAACCGGCGTTACAGAAAGAGCGTCCTTGCTGCCTGACACCGCCGGATTGGACAGATCGACCAGTGCCGTATAAGCGGTGGTGTTCGAAACTGTGCTCGCGGTGTCGGCCTCGTTTACATAAGAGCCGCCGGAAGCCTCCACCCGGGTAAGGGCCGTAGAAGAAGAACTTGGAATTGAAACAGACCAGGCGCCGATGGCATCCGTGATGGCTGTTCCCAATTGCGCGCCATCGGTTCCGTCGGTGTTTACCGCAACCACGGCGATGTTGGCGCTCGCCATCGGGCCTTTGATTGCAGTGCCGCCCAGAGTAATGGTAGAGCCGCCTCCGGCAGAGGGCGATCCGCCGCCTGAAGGCGCCGCCCCGCCTGACGCTGATCCTGACGATCCCCCGCCACATCCTACGAGCACGCTCGTCATCAGCATAGCCAGCGCGCTCATTAGCACTCTATTGCCCATGGCAACCTCCCAGTTAATGTTGGATAAAACATCCCTTCATCAGTCAAAGCCAATTACGAATGCTCGATTACACTTCCCTCCTCCCGCGGGAAAAAATTAACCGTCCAAAAGGACTGTCCGTCACTGCAAACGCACGCCGCAATTCGGGTGCATTCCTTATGGGTCCACTACTGCAAACGGAATGTCTCCGTTGCAGTGGCGGTCGCCCTGCCGCTGTTGATCGTTGCGCGCAACCGGTATTCGCCGCTGGGGTCCGTTGCATCAAAAGTGACGTCGATAACCGGGTTCAAGACGATGGTTGTGGGGGCTCTGGGGTCCACGCTGTTTGCAATACAACAATTAGGAATTTTGGTTACCTTGCCGTTAGGGGCGATTATTTCAAGGTCAGCCACCAGGGCGATTTGTCGACCCACTTGGGATTTGGAAAAAGTGGCAACTACCGGGAGATAGACTTTCGTCCCTCTTGTGACAGCTCTCATTCGACCGGCATGTTTTCGGCGCTTTCCTGGTTCGAGCTTTACCCAGTTCGAGATGTCGGAATGAGACTTCACTATCAAGACGTTGGCGTTGAACGACGCTCCTTCTTTCCTGGACAGTACCGGCTTCGTTTCGCATGGCCTGTCGCCGAATGAGAGAACACCGGATTCATCGACGCACTTGTAAATGGTGGCATGTACATTCAATGTGACAAGCAGCGTTGCAAATCCGAAAATGGCGGCCGCTTTCATTTCTGGGTCCCTCTCCGTATCGATAGGTCGCCTCCCGAGAGGAGGTCGTATATGGCCCCAACGCTGCGTCTGGCGGGGCCGGATTCTTCCCAAACCGCTTTTCGCTGCAAACGTGGCGAGCTTCGCATCGTCGACTTTGGCCGATGCCAACGAGCGACGTGACCGGCTATTGCCTGGCTATATGTAGCCCTCCGTCGGTAAGCACGCGCTTAACCTAGCAACCGCCGACAAACAGATAACAAACAGGGAGGGAGGACTACGGCAGAAGCTGGCGCAGCGTTTCGCGGATCGCGTCTGTTTCGGCCGAGGGAAGGACGGCGAGGACGGAGAACAGCGCCTGGCGACAGCGCTGGTACACGGCCAGGCCCTCAGCCGGTCGCCGCAAATTGAGATAAGCGATCATCAGCCGCTGGTAGAAGCTCTCCGCGAGGCTGTCGATCGAGAGCCCGTGCTCGTAGTGACGGATGGCCTGCTGCCAGTCGCCCGCTTCCTCGCATAGCTCCCCGAGCGCCTTGAGCGCCTGTACGAACTCGCCCTGTAGCCGCCCGCGCATTGCTTCGACCGCTGCATTGTCTTCGTCGTCGAGGAACGGGCCACGGTACAGTTCGATCGCGTGCCGGTACAGCGTAGCAGCGGCCGCGCCCTCCGCCGCGCGCGCCCTTTCGCATAGTTGCCTGAACACGATCGCGTCGATCCATACGCACGCCGGGTCGAGCTCGACCCGGCGTGCGTATGGAT
>JBJKQX010000271.1:0-3019 GCA_046704965.1 Binataceae bacterium (SeqCode) | reverse complement strand
GGCTTCGCCCCCTCGCACTCCCCCCAACACGGCCGAATAACCAGAGGGGGGCGTTTCACATGACACAGCGGGGGGAATTTCAGATGATAGTTGACACGAGGCTCTTTCTGCGCATAATCGGCTACGGCTCGGTAAAGGCGAGCACTCAGGCAGTTGCGGGAACTATTAACGGACCCGCCTGCGTTTACGCGCTCGACCTGTCCGATTCCAATACGATCGACGTGACGAGCAACTTCGGCGTCACGGCCACGTGCGGAATAATCGACGATTCCAGTAGCCCTCGCGCCCTCACTGCGACCGGCAACGTCAGTTTCTCGCCTACGCCAAATACGAATGTTGCGCCCTCTCTCCGAGCCCGCTCGCCAGCGGCACATAGAAGCTCGCCCGCAGATAGCGAATGAAGCGCTCGACCTTGCCCTTTGTCCTGGCCCGATACGGCCTGCACAGCCGCGGCATGAACCCATAGTGATGCGCGAAGTCGAGGAAGGTTCGGTTGTACCGATGCAGCCCCGGACCGTAGTGATCCCGATCGGTCACCACCGTGCGCATGTTGTCGTAGAGCACTTCGCGCGCAACCCCGCCAAAGAAGTAGAAGGCCCGCTCGTGGCAGCCGAGCAGCGTCTCCAGCCGCTCGTCGCTCACGAACTCGACGTAGGCCGCGCGGCTCCAGCCCAGCGTCGCGAGGAGCGCCGAAAGCCGATCGCGACCGCGGCGAATGGTCGCGAAGTCGCATTGCATCTGGCGCCCTGGTTCGGTCCCGAACCGGATCAGCGGCTCGGGTTTCGCCACCGGACGCAATCCGGCCAAGTGTTCCTTGAGGATGGTGATGCCGCCCGGATAGCCCAGGCTCCTGAGCTCGCGCAGCAGCACCGTCGCCGGTATCCATTCCGGCGCCGCAGCCTTCATCCTCTCCGCGATATAGCGCTTGTACGGATCGAGCTTGCCCGCCTGCGGCTCCCGCTCATAGCGCGGCAGCCGTTCAACCCGCAGATAGCGCCGCACCGTGTTGCGCGACACTTCCAGCATACGCGCGATCTCCCGGATGCTCTTGCCCTGTCGTCTTAAAACCCGGATCTCCACCGCTTCCTCCGCCTCCAGCATGGGACCCTCCGCTGCGGAGTACCCCACGCCGGGCTGGGTCAGCTTTCAACCGGCGACCCGGGTCAGTTTTGCACCGGCGACTACAGCGCGCCGCGCAGTCGGTTGGCCTATTCCCGAAACTCCTCTCATTCCGATCACCCCTCTTGAATCGCATTAGCCAGCCTCTGCTAAACTGTTTCCTATCCACTTCGTATCCTCATTTGCGACTCAGCATCCTCTATCTCAACGAAAGGGAGTCTCAAGATGAGTAAAGCCTTTGAGCACATAGCCGGAGCTTTTGGATTTGCGACAGCTCCGTTTGCCGTAAAATACGACAACCGCGAGCGCGCAGCCGCCTATCTCACAAATGCCTTGAGGGCAGGTGTCAGGTGGCCTGAAGCGGAGAACGATGTCCGCCAGTATCTGGCATCCAAGCGCGTCGATTCAGAATCGATCCAACGCGAGATTGACCGGGCTCGCCCACTTCTAAAGCCTTGGCTGGAATGACGAATAATTTTGATCCGGTTTCCGTAATTGCGGCAAGCAAGATAAGGGAAGACGTGGCCTGCCCTCCGAAAATCCGTGCGTTTTGAGGTAGAGTCCGTCACGGTCTGACCCGCCCCGTGCGCAAGGTCGTTGCATCGACAATCTGAAAGCCGGTTGCAGGCATGTATCCGGCCTCTGCGAGGAACCACTGCAGTTCCGGGCCATGATGGAAATCCGCGCGTCTTCCGCTCATCAGGTCATCGGCCTCGCGGGCCTTGCACCCCAACGGGTTTGGAAGACGCCGGTCCGACCGGTTCGCGATCATCTCTGTAAACAACCCTCGCAACCTCTTGGCAGGTTCTCCGCCCCTCCCTCGCCAGTCAGGCGGCCGCCGGCATGCGGTAATCCTCGGCCCGGGCAAGCAATGCCCAGAGCACACGCGCATTCTTATTGGCCACGCTACCGCCGCGATGTTCGGCCCGCGTCGTTCTCTAAGCGTTACCACCCAACGACTGCGCAGGTCAGGTTTGTGGCCAACGTGGCGCAGGGTGGTGCGTGCGCCGTGGATCAATAGTGTGCGTAGATAACGCGCGCCGCGTTTGCTGATACCGAGCAGCAAGACGCGTTCGCCACTTGAGTGTTGGCGCGGGACCAGCCCGAGCCACGCGCTTAATTCCCATCCGCTGCGGAATTGTCGGGCGTCTCCGACTGACGCGATCAACGCCGTGGCGGTCAGCGGCCGACTCCTGGTACTGCCATCAGCCGCACCGCGCATGCGTCCGTGCATGCGAGCTCCGCGATCCGCAGGTCGTAGTGCTTAAGGCGAGATTCGAACAGTTGCAGCCGCTCGCTCATCTCGGCAAGGAGTTCACCCATCACCCGCTTACCCGCTCATCATTGCTACCGAGCACAATCGCGATGAGCCGACGCAACGCGCTCGTTCCCTGCGCGGCGATTACTCCACATTCAGCCAGCAACCCGCTCATCTCGTTCATCAGAGCGGCACTCTCGCGGATCAGTAACGACCGCACACCGCGCACAGCCATCATGTCTTGCTGCGCCAGGCTCTTGACTGCGACAAACCGCATCGACGGCCTCCCCACTGCCTCACAAATCGCCTCCGCATCCCTCGCCTCGTTCTTGTTCGACTTCACATACGGACGCACGAACTGCGGACTCATCAGGCGAACTCGGTCTCCGAGCTTGACTAACTCACGCGCCCAATAGTGAGCACTCCCGCATGCCTCCATTTCCACCAGACACGGTTCAAGCTGTCGCATGAACGGCAGCAGTTGCCGTCGCCTGAGCTCGCGATGAACTACGGTGTTTCCACGTACATCGACCCCATGCACACAAAACACGTTCTTTGCCAAGTCGATACCCAACGTCGCAACCTTCATCTCGCACCCTCCCTCGCTCCTGGTCGTCATGGTTCGCTACCATACTGGCCCAC
>JBJKQX010000270.1:0-4198 GCA_046704965.1 Binataceae bacterium (SeqCode) | reverse complement strand
CCGCGGAGCACGGGCAGCGGGCCAGCACCAGCGCGAAGATCGGATGGGAGATTGCGCAGCAGGTCAGATGATTCCCGCCGTTGCTGAACGCTTCGACATACCGAGCGTTCAGCTTGCCGAAAGGCCCCCAGCCTGATACGCACGCAGCATCATTCCTCGCCTGTGGAGCGGGCGCTGCGCATACGGGGTTTATCGCGGAGGTTGACAATGGACGTTCTCGAATTGGAATCACAGCCGGAAATTCAGCATTTGCGAGGCCGCGTATCCGCATTCCTTGACGAGTTCATCTACCCGAACGAAAAAAGCTTCGACGCGGACAATTGGGAGGCGTCAGACACGCTCAAGTCGATCCAGGCCGAGGCCAAGAAGCGCGGCCTGTGGGCGCTTGGTCTGCCCAAGGATATCGGCGGGGGCGGCCTGCCCTTCATGCACTACGTGTTCGTCAACGAGCTTGTCGGGCGCAGCGAGCTTGCGATGGTCGGTCTCGGCACGCATACCGCGCAGGACGGCACGATGCTGAACCTGTACGGCAGCCCGGACCTGAAGAAGCGCTTCCTGCTGCCGATGGTCAATGGCGACATTTATCCGTGCTACTCGATGACCGAGCCCGAGGTCGGAAGTTCAGATCCGACCCAGCTTCAAACCCGCGCGGTCAAGAACGGTGACGAATGGGTGATCAACGGCCGCAAGTGGTTCACCAGCAACGCCAACCGCGCCGCATTCGCCACCGTGATGTGCGTAACTGATCCCGAAGCGCCCACCTACGAGCGCTACAGCATGATCGTGGTGCCCACCGATACCAAGGGATTCAATATCGTGCGCAACGTGCCGGTGATGGCTGAGACCTCGGGCGGGCACTGCGAAGTCCGTTACGACGACTGCCGCGTGCCGCTCACCAATCTGCTCGGCCCGCGCGGACAGGGCTTCAAGATCGCGCAGAAGCGGCTTGGCCCTGGGCGCATCTACCATTGCATGCGATGGCTCGGGCAGTCGCAGCGCGCGTTCGAACTGCTGTGCCAGCGGGCGCTGAACCGTCGCGCATTCGGCAGCTTGCTGGCCGACAAACAGACTATCCAGAACTGGATCGCGGACTCAGCGGCGGAGATTCACGCGGCGCGTCTGATGACCCTTAACGCGGCGGCAAAGATAGACGCGGGCGACGAAGCCCGGGTGGAGATTTCGCTGATCAAGTTCTGGGGTGCAAAAGTTCTGCACGACGTGATCGACCGCGCGATCCAGGTGCATGGCGCGCTCGGAGTTACCGAGGATACTCCGCTCGCACGGATGTACCGTCATGCGCGTTTCGCCCGGATTTACGACGGTCCCGACGAAGTGCATCGGATGGTCGCGTCGCGGCGAATCCTGCGCGAGTTCAAAGAAGGCCGCAAGTACGATTTTGGCAGGGGCGTTCGCTCGCGCGGATTCAAGACGGAACTCTGAACGATCGTCGTCGAGACCAGTCGCGGCACCCAAACGAAGCGACATAGCACTCACGCGCGCATCGCGCGTTAAAGGTACGACACGAAGCGGCACTCTTCACCTTGCGGTGAGGAGTGCCGCTCGCAATTCTGTATCACGGAGATTCCCGGATGAAGCGCCCGACCGTTCCGGCGCTTGAGAATTCGGGAACTCGAAATATCAGAAGTCGCCCCGCTTGATCTCATCCATGAATTTTTGACCGTCGGGACCGAGATACACAATTTCCATTATCGATCCGATCGCCGCTTCGGTGTCGAAATAGGTGTAATGAGTATCGCCGAATATTCCACTCATCAGGAGTGGATATCCGGCCGCCTTGAGCGCGCTGAGCGCGCTATCGTACTGGCTGCGATCCTGGAGAAAGAATCCCAGATGATGAAGGCCCTCGCCGCGGCTGTCGAGAAATTCCTTGTAACAGGTCTCGCCCGATATGTGCTCGATCAGTTCGATCTGAACGTCACCGCCGTAAGCGAGTGCCAGTTTGAAATTATGCTTGACCGGGCGTCCGCGATACGTCGTGTCGGTGGCCTTGAGGCCGAAGTCGTCGATGACGCAAAAGCGTGGCGCTCCCATCTTTTCATTGAAGAAGCGTTGCGCGGCATCGATGTCCTTGACCACAAACGCGACCTGCTGCAGCCCGCCGGCGACATAAGACAAAGGTGAGACAGTCCCCATGTACGTTTCCTCCGGATTTCCCTGTGCAACGTATAGAGCGGTGGGCGTTTCAAAGTAAAGTTGATCGCTGGGAAACAAGCCGATTCCGTCTGACCGCCTGTTAGCCACACATTTGCCTTGCGACGCACCTTTGTTCTAGTGATTTTTGAATACCGGGCCGAATTTGGAATCTGAATCAGCCGGCGAAGCCGCGGACTGATACTCTTGGTCAAAAAGGGGGAGGGATGAGACATCCTCGTGCTTCGATCTTTCTCGCGATAATCATTACCGCGAGTGCCGGTCTCTACGGATGCAGTCAGACCGCACGGCCGACCGCTCAAACGGTCGCAAGCGCTTCTTCGGGCAGTCAATCAGCGAGCGCAAGCGCTCTTCCGCCTCCGCTCCCGCCGCAACCGCCGCTCAATCTTTGCCCTTTGCCCGATCTGCCGCCAGCCAATCTGCGCTCCAATCCCGGCTACACGCAGTTCAACGTTTCCGTAACCAACAGGAAGGGCGAACCGCAGACCGATCTCACGCAGTCGGACTTCGAGGTTCGATGCGGCGCGAAGCCGTGTCACATCGCCTATTTTCATCGTGATTCGAACGCGCCGGCCTCGATCGTCATTGTTCTCAACGATTCATCAAGCATGCGCTCGGCGTTTGGAGCGGAATTGCCTCACGCTTGGAACAAGTTAGGGCGTGCGATAAGCACGCTCAACCCTTGCGACGAGCTTGCCCTGGTTACTGTTGCAGGCTCCTATTCCCGCTTTATGAGCCCAAGATTAAAGAAGCTGGGACTCCCAACGGGAGCCCTGCTGATGCTGCCATTCACTACCGACTCGGCTCTGGTGCTGAACGCCGCTGAGATGGACATCCCGCGCGGTAAGGGAAGCCTCGCCGCTGGTCTCCGTCTGGGGATTACCGCGCTCAGGCGCGCGTATTACCCGAATCGCGCAATGATCGTTTTGACCGATGATATCGGCCCGTCGCAAATTAATGCGAGCACCAAGCTACTGAAAAGCATTCGCAAGAGTGACCTTGGAATATGGGTGATAGGGATTGGAAATTCGAATCCCGCCATCGGCATTCTGGCAAAACTTTCGGACTACAATCGTCTCGACACCGCAGCGATAAGACAATTTGCGGCGGCCGGCGGTGGGCGGGCCTTGTTCGCACGGAGCGTCGATCATGACAACGGCGCCTCGCTGGCGCGGGCTGTCAGCCGGATAGTGAAGGACGTCGGCCACGGATACACGATGGGTGTAGTCGCACCAACCGGAACGCATCCGACGCTTGCGCTGGCGAAATCCGACGCGACGCTTCGCGCCGCGCCAGTGTTGCCCTACATGCTGGCGCGGTCCGCACAACCCAAGATTCCGCGCTGCAGCGCTTCAGAGCATGTTCCTGCTCCGCTGGCCGCGCTGACCTCGAAACCCGGATACACGCAACTCGCGGTGTCGGTGACCGATTCGAAAGGCGACCCGGTGCGCGGACTCAAGGCGTCGGATTTCGCCGTATTTTCTGGTAGAAGCTACGTTCCGGTCAGCTATTTTTCCCCTGACAAGGGAACGGTACCAAAGTCTGTCGTGTTCGTAATCGACACCTCCGGAAGCATGGCGACCAAGCTCTATACGGTGGAAAGTGAGCTCGCGGATCTGATCCAGAAGCTTAACCCGTGCGATGAGATAGCGCTGATGGCGTTCTCCAACCGGCCATTCCTGATCCAGTTTCTGACCACCGACCATCAGATTGTCTTGCGGAGACTGCCCATTCTTCACGCGTCGGGCAGGACCGCCATCTATGACGCTCTCGACGAGAGCCTGAAGACACTCAAAGTTGCGACGTATCACGACCGCGCGATCGTGCTCATAACTGACGGGATGGACAACGCGAGCAAACTCAGTGAGCATTCCCTCATTGCCGAGATAAAGCGAAATGGTGTCCCGATATACGCAGTGGGAATCGGAAGCAAAAATACCCGGGCGAGATCCATCGCGTTTACGACTGGTCCACTCATATTCCTGGGCACGAGCGCGAACGGTGTTGATAAGCGCGCCATACGAGC
>JBJKQX010000269.1:0-3396 GCA_046704965.1 Binataceae bacterium (SeqCode) | reverse complement strand
TCCGCTACGAGCAGGACGTATTCGTGCTGCCGGGCCGCGACGTCGCGATGCTGCCAATAGTGCACAGTTCGGCCGAGGAACTGGCGCGCTATATATGGGGTGAACTGGTCGCAGCCCTCGAAAGCCGCGGCGCGCTCAGCGAGGTCTCCGCGATCGAGGTGTCGGTTGCCGAGGGGCCGGGTCAATCGGCCATCTTCCGCAAGCAAATCGAGCGAGATTGAAGACGCGAGCCCAAGGCTGTCGCGAGGCGCGGGACGTATCGCCTTGTGCTGCGCAGCCCGAATCGCGCAATCGCGCGATTGAGAACCAAAGCAAAACTCAGAAATTGTTTTCGACGGTTTGCACGTCGCTCTGTTGCTTTCTTGCCCTTAGAAGCGCCAAGAGAATTATTCCGTATGGAGCGCTCTTAACCACTGACTGTCAAGTTTTGCCATCCGGTTGTTAGAGGACCGGAAATCGTGACAAGATTCTTGACGTACCAGCCAATCCGTTTCGAAGTCGGAGGCAGGTCCGCAACGGATGGTACCAGAAGCTAAAATCGCGGAGACGGAAATCTCCTTCGATATCGCGCGATCCCTGATCGGGCAACATCCCGCGATCGTGCATCTGCGCCAGCTGATAGAGCGGGTTGCACAGGCCGACGTCACGGTGCTGATCACGGGCGAGAGCGGGACCGGCAAGGAAGTCGTGGCGCGCTCGATTCATGCGATGTCGCCGCGTCGCAGGCGCGCGTTCGTTCCGGTCAATTGCGCCGCGATCCCGCACGACCTTCTCGAGTCCGAGATGTTTGGTCACGAGCGGGGAGCGTTCACCGGTGCGTCAGGCCATCGGCAGGGGCTTTTCAGCATGGCGAGCGCCGGCACCATCTTTCTCGACGAAATCGGCGAGATGCCGCTGGCGCTGCAGGCCAAGCTGCTGCGGGTGCTGGAAGACGGAGTGATCCGGCCGGTGGGGTCGGACCGGGGCTTTCAGGTCGACGCCCGGGTGATCGCGGCGAGCAACAACGATCTGGCGGCGGCGGTCAAGAAGGGCACTTTTCGCGAGGATCTTTTTTATCGGCTTCAAGTTGTGCCGATCGTTATTCCCCCGCTGCGCGAGCGACGCTCGGACATCCCACTACTGGTCGATCATTTTCTCGACCGCGTGCTGGCGCGATCGCCGGGACGCCATCTCACGGTAACCCGCGACGCGATGGTCCATCTCTGGTCCTACGACTGGCCGGGCAACGTGCGTGAACTGGAGAACATGGTGGAGCGGCTGGTGATCATGTGCGAGAGCGACGCGATCGACGTGCCGATTCTGCCACCCAATCTGGTGTCGAACACCCGGATGGCTCAGGCGCAGGTCCCGGAGAAGATTCCTGAAACGGGGCTCAACCTCAACGCTCTCGTGCGCGAACTGGAAGGGCGCCTCATCAATGAAGCCCTCAAGCAAACCGGCGGCAACAAGCAGGCCGCGGCCCGCCTGCTTGGTCTGAAACGTACCACCTTCGCGGCCAAGCTCAGAAAGTGCGGCGTGATTGCCGCTTCCAGCGGACCCGAGGACGGATGAGGAGCTTTGAGGACAGGTGGTAATGGCCAAACCTGACGACGCCGCGCGAATACTGGTGGTTGACGACGATCCCGATACGGTGTCGATCCTGTCGCGATACCTCGCGGGCGAGGGATTCGTTCCCGTGGAAGCAGGCTCGGGGGCGGAATGCCTTAAAATTCTCCAGGGTGCGCAGGTCGATCTGATCCTGCTCGACCTGATGATGCCCGACATGGATGGCTTCGCGGTCGTGCGCGCGCTCAAGAACAGGCCCGACACCGCGGAAATACCGGTAATAATGATTACCGCGCGCGACGATATTGAGGCTCGCGCCGAAGGGATGCGGCTCGGGGTGAGCGAGTTTCTGACAAAGCCGGTGCTTCGAAAGCAGCTTGTCGGGCGGATTCATTCTCAGCTCGCAGGTATCGCGACGGCGCATGCGACCGCGGAGGCGTTGAGTCGCTTCGGAACGGATACCTCCAGGAAAAGAAATAGTGAAATCGGAAGCGCGATCGCAGGACGGGTTTCGGTCGCGCGGCGCGGCGGACTAGCCTGCGAAGGGCGATGCAGTCGCGGGACGGCATTGCGATTGTCGCCCGGATTCGACTAGAGATAATACTTCAAGCGAACCCTTGCAGGACGGAGGGGAGAGGGAGGAATGCGTGATGAACGGCGAGATTGCCAAGCCTGAATCCGGACCGATTGCCGCTCTGACCTACCTGTTGGGATTCGTGACCGGGATAATTTTCCTGTATCTCGAGCCCTACAACCAGGATGAGTTCATACGGTTTCACGCACGCCAGTCGATAGGCTTCTCGGTCGTCGTGCTTGCTTTCAACATCATTTTTGGCGTCTTCATTGCGGTGTTGCCGCACGCTATCGGGGTCCTGTTGAGCTTTTTGCAGTATCTGGGCAACTTTCTGCTGGCGGTGTTCTGGTTGTTCCTGATGTACAAGGCCTACCGCGGCGAGAGTTACCGCATCCCCGAGATTGCCGACATGGTCGACAACATCGCAAAAAGCTTCGGCGGGAATCTCTGACGCTGGCGTCGCGTCGCCTATTTTGCAGCAAAGACGCCGGCGTCGGCTTGGGCTGTCAGCGGCACGGACTGGATGTTGGGCGTGGTTTGGCCGACCAGCTTAAGCGTTGGCTCACGGCTTATCGCGTCGAGCAGTCTTCGATTGACTTCGTCGGCGGTCTGGGCGGCGTTTGCGGTTTCGACGGGATAGCGAATTACGACCATCAGGCCCTCGCGGCTTAGTTCCATCCGGCTTTGCGGCCGAGGCATCTCCACCGTCATGTGGAAGTTCTTTTCGATTTCGCGATACTGGCGCTCGATACTGTCGCGGTAGCGGGCGAACACTTCCTCCACTGCCTCAAGCAGACGTTCTTCGGCCAGCCGGTAATCGCAATCCGGCGCGAGCGTCAGGCTTACTTCGTACCAGATGAAGTTGGTTCCCTGTGCCTGCTTGAAGAAATTCCCGTTAGGTTGAAAAACGATCGCATTGGAGAAAACCACCACTCTTCCGCTCGGCTGACGGTCGTTGCCAGCGCCGGAGAGTTCCATCAGGCTTAGCTTCACCAGCCCGATATCGACCACGTCGCCGGTTACGCCGGCAAGCTCGACCCGGTCGCCCACGCTTATCCCGTACTTTCCTATCAGGAAGAAATAGCCAGCGATCGAGAGCAGTACGTTCTGAAGCGCAAGGGCAATTCCCGCCGCGGCGAAACCGACCACAGTCGCGAGGGCGCCCAGTTCGCTCGCGAAGTTGAACATCAGGATGAGCAGCACGCCGACTGCCAGAACCAGTCGGCGTGCCTGCAGGAACTGATGGCGGCGGCGGACGTCCTTTACGTAGCGAAACG
>JBJKQX010000268.1:0-4134 GCA_046704965.1 Binataceae bacterium (SeqCode) | reverse complement strand
CATTCTCCTGAGCAACCATGGCTTTGGCCGCCGGCGCCGAGAACTCCCTGACGAGCGCCTCCAGGCGTCGCTGATCGAAATTCTTCGTCAGCGCGGCGTTGACGCGGCAGTTGAAGCCGTCCGCCGTGAACGATTTGGCCACCGCATCTTCGATCCCTTCGGCCAGAGCCGGGGGCGTTTTCAGTTGCTGTTTGTCGTATTGCCTGACACCGGCCAGCATGCGCTCGGGCAACTGGTCCAGTTCCTGTTTCAGGCCGGTGACGGAGAGGACTTCCGCGATAAGCTTCGCGCGTGCCTCGGCGCTGAGCGGTGCGGGCTTCACCGGCGCGTGCGGTTTTGCCTTCACCACTACATGCGGCCTGGGCGCCGGTCGAGGCGGCGTGGCGTTCTCCACGAAGTGCTGCCAGCCGAACCATGCTAGGGCGGCCACGACGATCACCCCGAGCAATATGATCGGAGCCTGCTTCTTCTTGGGCTTGACCTTGGGAGGAGCAGGTTTGGAAGGATCTGGCGCGGAAGGTTCTGGCGTGGAAGGACCGGACTTGGGAGGGCCGGACTTCGGACGACCAAACTTTGGAAGAGTGAGCTTGGGAAGCGTGAGCGCCATTTCGGACTCCCTTTTATCGCGGTTATTGTCTCAGGGCAGCTGCCGTTACCGGGCCCCAAGACCCCCTGCGAGCTATTGTAAGGCAAATGATCCGGTTGCAGAAACTCGGCACCCCGGTACGCTCGCAAACCCAACGCGCGATTGGAAGCCTGGCAACGTCGCTCATGCTCCCCTGCACATTCAAGCCCTATTCTCTGCCGCTGGGTTTCGGTCGCAGTTTCTTGTCCGCGAGCCAGCCGTCGCTGGCGCAGTCGACATGATCGAATCGCGGAACGTAGGGTTATCGGGCAAGACTCCTTGGTCGCAAAGGGCGAATGGATCGTTCCGATCCGGTCGATACGATAACTCATCAATCGATCTCCAATCATCGCGCGTCGGTGAAAGCTCCGCTGCGCTTCGATTACTGGTCGCGCGTTCGATAGGCGACCGCCGGAGTGCATCGCGCGGAGGTAACCCGGAAGCGCGGCCTGCCGGCGCCCCGGTTGATTCGCGGGTCGGGCCTCACGGGGCGAGCGCCTGTTCGGCTGCCGCCCGCGCATGGATGGCCGTGGTGTCGAACAGCGGCACCCTGGCGTCCTCCTGGCTGACAAGAAGGGAAATTTCGGTGCAGCCGAGAATAATGGTGTCTGCGCCTTGAGCTACCAGGCTTGCCATGATTCGTCGATACTCGCCGCGAGACTCGGCCGAGATGACCCCGAGGCAGAGTTCCTCGTAAATGATGGGGTGGATAGTATCGCGGTCTTTCTCATTGGGGACGACCACCCGAAGCCCGTGACGTTCGCTCAATCGGTCGCGGTAGAAGGCCTGTTCCATCGTGAAACGGGTGCCGAGCAGCCCTACGGTCGAGTGCCCGGCTTGCTTGATTTGCACAGCCGTCGGATCGGCAATGTGAAGCAACGGAATGGTGACGGCCGCCTCGATGCTGGCGGCCACTTTGTGCATGGTGTTCGTGCATAACACCAGGAAATCCGAACCCGCCGCTGCGAGCGAGCGGGCTGCTTCTGCCAGAATGGCACCGGCGGCGTCCCAGTCGCCGGCATGCTGCAGTCGCTCGATTTCATGAAAGTCGACGCTGTACAGCACGATTTTCGCCGAATGCAGACCGCCCAAGCGATCCTTGATCGTTTCGTTGATCTGCCGGTAGTACGGAACAGTCGACTCCCAACTCATACCGCCAATCAGGCCGATGGTCTTCAAGAGTACCCTCCAAGCACGAATAGTGACGTCTCAATGATCCATCGGCGATGACGACTCCTGAATTTACGCGAGTGCCGGGCGCTGCCTCACGTGGAGCCGACTTGGATTACACATCTTCGACAAGCAGCAACCGTACAACCGGCGTAATCGATCGTGCCTTGTGTGCTGCTGCGGAGCCGCCAGGAATGAAGATGCCGGAGCCTTGTGGATAGACGACTATTCGACCATTGAAGTCGAGCTGAAGGGTGCCTTCCAGGACAAACCCGGCATGAGCTTTTTCGCACCAGTCCGGCTCCACGAACTCGGCTGAGAACTCGAGAAGCCGAAGTTGTTTCCCGCCTTGCCGATAGACCTTGAAACGAGCGCCCGGCAGTGGGCTTTCCCACGGGAGAGATTCAAAGTCGATTGGGATGGGCAGCATGGTTCAGAAGTATGACACCGAATGTTCGCCGTTCAGGATTGACGAGCTTGCGAGGCAGATCCTGGAACGGCTGCTTCTGCATCCCCAATGATGAGTTCCCAGTACCCCACATCTATCCAGCGGTCGAGTTTCCGGCCTACTTCGTTGAGATGGGCGACCTTCCGGAACCCCAGTTTCTCGTGCAGAGCGATGCTTGCAGGGTTGGGCAGGGCAATTGCGGCCACGACACAATGCACCGGGCATGAACGCAAGGCGGCGAGTAGCGGCGCTTTTAACTCTTTTCCGAGGCCGCGTCCGGTTACGTCAGCGGCTAGATAGATCGTGCTCTCGGCGGTGTAGCGATAGGAGGAGCGGGCCTTCCATTTGCTGGCGTAAGCGTAACCGCGCACTCGCTCGTCTTCCTCAAGCACCAGCCAGGGATACGTACTGGTGATTTCCCGGATGCGCCCCGCCATGTCCTCGACACCCACGGCGCGTTCCTCAAAGGTGACAATTGTGTTTTCGACGTGGTGATTGTAGATCTCACAGATCGCCTTCGCATCGTCATCTGTGACTGGTCGAATCATGTTCTTGATCCTGTTGCCTAACGATTAGCCGGCTGCATGGCGATAGACCTGAACGACAAACTCCTTCCCGGATTTGAGCACCACCGTCTTCCCGGACTCCAATGCAAAGCCCGAGGACGCGGCACATTCCGTCAGCTCCGACGGTGGAACTAAGCGCATGAGCGGGACCAGTGCTTGAATGCTCCGATACGGCGACGGCGAAACCGCATGCACGTGCGTCGACGGCTGTTGGAGAACAGTGACCAAACGACCACCGGGATGACATACCCGCGCCAGGTTGCCCAATGTTGCGGGAAGCGAGACGTACTCGAACACAAGGCCAGCGTAAACGAGATCAACCGGCGCGAAAGGCAACGGAGCAGTCTGTACGTCGGCAACGTGAAATTCGAGGCCGGGAACGCGCCCAAGATATCGGGACGACGCCGAAGCAATGTAGCTTGGATTGATGTCGATGCCGACAACACGCTTTATCGTGGGAGGAATCATGTCGAAGCCGTTGCCACCCGCGCAGCCGACGACTGCGACGGATTCTGGCGAGAACCGACGCAGCGCAGCCGACAGTTCGGCCGCGAGCATCTCCGCCTGGGCAATTGTCGGCAGAGACATGTGGGACTCATAGTCCGAGAGCGGGATTTCAAGCCATGGATTGCGCATAAGCCGGCCTACGAGCAAGTTCGGGCGCGCCGCGAAGCGGTATCGGTTGCAACGGTTTGTTAGCGGTTACTTATGGTACGTACCGTCGCCGTGTGGCGCGGCCCGGAACTCTGGCAGTGACTCTGCTGCAGACGAGTACGCAACAAGATGAGGAAATCGTTCGGCAGGAACTTCGTTCGGAATCAATTGCTGAGTGAAGTGCCAAGCTACTGCAATAGAAACGCCCGCCTGACTGATCTGCGACCTCCCGTGCGCGAGCGGTCTCGCGGCCATCTCTCGCTCCAATTCGCCATAAGCCGCGAGCGCTTGGCCCGTTACTCGGCTCAACCATGGCTCGTGCAATTTCTCGGGCGGACGTACGCCGTGTTCGTACACGATCTGGACACTCTTTTCGGTTGCGGCAAGCGCCAAGCCGATCAGGTGCAAGTCGTGCTGAAGCTCTTTGAGGTCAAGGGGCATGAGCGTTCTCGGGTGTGCCAGCGCCTCCACATACTGCAATATGAGCGTTGAGTCCATCAACATTTCGCCGTCGTCGCAAACAAGCTTCGGAGCCTTGACGACGGGGTTGATTCGACTGAATTCGTCGAAGGTGCGAAAGACGGAAAGCGACTGGTGCTCGAACTCCAGGCCAAGCAGTTGAAGCGAAATCACCACTCGGCGCACATACGGGGAATCGAGCATGCCGATGA
>JBJKQX010000267.1:0-3485 GCA_046704965.1 Binataceae bacterium (SeqCode) | reverse complement strand
GCGATCATCTCGGTGATGTCACGAAACTGCTTGCCGTAGGTCACCCTGAGCTTGTCGCAGGTAAGCTGACCACCGCCCGTCTGAAGCGCGCGAACGTGGCCCGTGAACACTACGGTTTTGCCTTTGTAATCGAGGGACAGCTTATCTGACGAGACGGTAACCGGTCCCTTGCCCTGCCCTATGGCGAGTTCCGAAAACGGCGACGAGCCCTTGGCGGGTGCCTTCGAATCCGTCTTCTTCGGCTCAGCCTTCTTCGCGGTTGCGTGCTGTATCGCTTTGGGAGCCGAACGCGGTGTCGCAGACGCCGCCGGATGCTCAGTAGTTGCGACCTTACTTATGGTCGACGGGGCATCAGGTTTGGTGTTATCCGACTGCGCCCGTGCGTTCGGGACCGTAATCGAGAACAGACCGATTGCTAAGGCGACCGGAAGGACGACGCGCAACATGAAATCAGCTCTGTTTGGAAGAGGAAGCACTATCGGGCCTTGGCGTAAACCTGGTGTGAACCTGCTTGAGCAACTCAAACTGACGCGCCTTGGGATGTCCCATAAGGCCGATTCCCGTTATTTCCACACCCTTCCCTTTTATCGTGACGAGACCTGGCGCTTCCATCCGATCCTCGTCGGGCAGAAAAGTCACCTGGCTCGCGGCGAGCAGAAATTCGCCGTAATGAACTTGGGTCCCACCGCTCAACGTCGCCCGGGTTACATGGTTGCCCTTCAGCGTAAGGGCCGCGTGCGGCGCCTCCACGAAGACCGGTTTTCCATCCTTCGACTTCATTTTGAGTTGAGCGTCGGTGAGAACGACCGAGGTCTTGTTGGCCGAGTAGCTGGCATCCCGCGCGGTCAGCGTCCACTGCGGCTTGCCCGCCTTCATCTGCACCCAATGGAAGTTGTGTGCGTGCAGCAGAGCGCCCGGAACGATTCCCGCAATCTTGTTTATCGAGAGACTGGAACGATAGTGGACGATATAGACTGTCGCCCCGACCAGCACGATAAGCGCGACGACACCGAAACCCGTCAGCGCTTTGGCGATTCGTCTGGGGCTCATTTCTCACCTGCACTATGAAAGCTATCAAGGCGATTTTTCGAAGTAAACGTGGTGTCACGAAAGCGATGCGCCTGACGCGCAATCAAGCGCCATGGAACGCTATGGTGTTCGGCACGAAACCAGCCTGCTCGGGTCTTACGATGGTTCCGGGACCTCTCGCGCTATTTCGTGGATACGTCGCAGGTCGTCGAGCAGCGCTGCAAGCATCGCAAGCGGATAGGAGTTGGGACCGTCGCTCAGCGCATTGTCGGGGTCCTCGTGCACTTCCATGAAGACCCCGTCGACGCGGGTCGCAACCGCGGCCCGCGCAAGCGGAGCGACGAACTCACGCTGACCGCCCGAGCGCTCGCCTCCCGCACCCGGAAGCTGCACCGAGTGAGTCGCATCGAAAACAACCGGGTAACCGAAGCTGCGCATGATAACCAGCGAGCGCATATCCGAGACTAGGTTGTTGTACCCGAACGAAAACCCGCGCTCCGTCACAATGATACCCCGATTGCCGGTGGCTTCGGCCTTCGAAACCACGGCGCGCATATCCCACGGCGCGAGAAACTGCCCTTTCTTAAGGTTTATGACACATCCGGTGCCTGCAGCTTCCGAAACGAGGTCGGTCTGGCGCGACAGCAGGGCGGGAATCTGGATAACGTCGACCACCGAGGCGGCGGCGCGCGCCTGCCCCGGCTCGTGGATATCGGTCAACACCGCGACACCGGTCTCGCGCTTGACCTTTTCGAGAATCGCGAGTCCTTTGTCGAGCCCGGGACCGCGAAATGACTTGTGACTGGTTCGATTCGCCTTATCGAACGAGCATTTGAAGACGAAAGGATAACCAGCCTTGGCCGTAATCTCGCGCAGGCGCACCGCGTGACGCAGACACGATTCCTCGCTCTCGATCACGCAGGGCCCGGCGATGAGCACCAAGTCCGCGCCTCCGAATACGGCTTCGCCGGCCTTAACCTGCGCAACGCTCAAGATACGGACCTGATGGGGCGCACCTTGGTCCTGTCCGGACCGATCTCCGCGCGCCGTGCGGCGGCAGCCTTGATAAGTCCGCGGAACAGGGGATGCGGGTCGAGCGGACGCGACTTGAGTTCCGGATGGAACTGGCATCCGAGAAACCACGGATGGCCCTTGAGTTCGAGGATCTCGACCAGGTTTTGGTCAGGCGAGGTTCCGGTCGCGACGAATCCGACCTTCTCCAGACGGTCGCGATATGCGTTGTTGACCTCGTAGCGATGGCGATGGCGCTCCGATACCCTGGCGCGCCGGTAGAGTGAGGCAGCAAGCGTCTTCGGCTTGACCACGCACGGATAGGCACCCAGCCTCATCGTGCCGCCCTTGTTCGCGACTTCCTTCTGCGACTCCATGATGTGGATCACGAGATCGGGCGTGTCTTCGCTGAATTCCTGCGAGTTGGCGCGCTTCAGTCCGAGCAGGTTGCGCGCCGCTTCGACCACCATCAGCTGAAGCCCGAGGCAGATGCCGAGAATCGGCACGCCGTTCTCGCGCGCGAAGCGTATTGCGCGTAGCTTGCCCTCGACTCCGCGATCGCCGAATCCGCCGGGAACGATTATCGCGTGCGCCTGGGCCAGCCTTTCTGCCGGGTCCTGCTTTTCGAGTTCCTCGGAATCAACGTAATCGATTACGACCTTGGCCTCGTTGGCGATTGCGCCATGAGCGATCGCCTCGTGCAGGCTCTTGTATGAATCGACCACGTTGACGTACTTGCCGACCACGGCGACGTTGAGCGTAAGTTTCGGGTTCTGCGCGCTCTTTACGATTCGCCGCCACTTCGAAAGATTGGGCTGACCGGTCCAGATATTGAGCTTTTCTGCGACCCGCTGGTCGAAACCCTCCTCATGGAAGCGTAGCGGCACCTCATAGATGGTCTCGACGTCCGCCGCCGCGATGACTGATTGCTCATCGACGTTGCAGAAGTGCGCGATCTTGGCCTTGACCTTCTTGTCGAGCGGTCGGTCGCATCGGCAAAGCAGGATATCCGGCTGGATTCCGAGCCCCGTCAATTCCTTTACGCTGTGCTGCGTGGGCTTGGTCTTGACCTCGCCGGCGGTGGCAATGAACGGCACCAGCGTCACATGCACGTAAAGCACGTTCTCGCGCCCGAAGTCCCATCGGAACTCGCGGATGGCTTCAAGAAACGGCAGGCTTTCGATATCGCCGACCGTGCCGCCAACCTCGATGATGATCAGGTCGGAATCCTCAGCGGCAAGCTGGATACGGCGCTTTATCTCGTCGGTGATGTGCGGGATGACCTGCACGGTCGCGCCCAGATAATCGCCGCGGCGTTCCTTCTGAATGACGGTGTCGTAAATCTGGCCGGTGGTGCAGTTGTTGCGCCGGCTCATGCGCGTCTGGACGAAACGCTCGTAATGGCCGAGGTCGAGGTCGGTCTCGGCGCCGTCGTCCGTGACGAA
>JBJKQX010000266.1:0-4207 GCA_046704965.1 Binataceae bacterium (SeqCode) | reverse complement strand
TCATTGCCGTAGCGCTCCAGCACTTCCATGTTGCCGGTATCCGGCGCGGAGCAGTTGAAGACTTCCGAGGCAAAGCTGACGCGGCCGAGTATTTCAGCCACGGGCGCGTAATCGAGATTGGTCAGGCCCGCGCCGTGCTCGCTCTCGTTCAGGAACATGTTCCACAGGCCCGCAGCCTTGGCCTTTTTCTTGAGATCCTCGACGATGGGGATGACAATCCAGGGATTGCCGTTCTTGCGCGCTTCATCCATCTGCGCCGTGAAGACCTCTTCGGCCGGATAGACGTGCTCGTCCATGAACTCGCCCACGCGCTTCATCCATTCCAGCTGACGGGGCGAATAATCGAAATCCATGCAATTACCTCCGAATTGGGGACAGGCGTCCCGTTTGCTCCATACCGATCTACGCGAGTGTAACTCTGAAGGCCACGTCTCACCAAGCGTGGACCGTCGATACGACGGAGGAAAATCTTGACTCTGTCGTTGCCAGCAGGACAGGCAATTCGTAGAGTGCAGCAGATGCCAGCGTAGCGGGAAGGTGGATGGGGCGGAGTCTTTCGCCGCAAGCCTTCAGTCCCCGATTCCCGCGCTACCGGCGGCGACGACCCGTTCGGTCGTCCCGATAGTTGGACCCGAAGCAATCGGGGGAATTCCAAAGGCTTTATAAGCTGACTTAGAAACGCAGGGTCCGACTATACGACGCATATTCAATTGGCGTTCGCCTACCTTGAAACAGGGTAGTCGGTCGCCAACGATAGTCGAGGAGAAGGAAAAAATGCGAATCGGGGCAACCATCTTCAATCAGAATTATCGCGACTGGGACCGCTACGAAGCGGAGGAAAAGGGCGAATCGGTGGCCAAGCGCGCCATCCGCTCGGACCGCGAGGTCTTCAACGAGGAAATCGGCATCGCCCGTATCGCCGACGAAACCGGCTTCGACGCGGTGTGGACCATCGAGCATCACTTCACGCCGTACACGATGGTTACGAATCCGCTTCAGTACCTCACCTATATTGCAGGTATCACGAAGCACGTGGACCTCGGAACGATGGTCACGGTGCTGCCGTGGCACAACCCGGTGCGCGTGGCCGAAGACGTCAACATGCTCGACTCCTTTATCGGACCCAACCGAAACGTAATCTGCGGTGTCGGGCGCGGGCTTGGACGCCGCGAGTACGCTGGCTTGAGTATCGATCAGAATGAAGCCAGGGGACGGTTCGACGAGTCGCTGCAGGTGCTCAAGCAACTGCTGGCCACCGGAGAGTGCGACTTCGACGGAGAGTTCTACCACATCCACGGGCTGCACCTGCGTCCTCAACCCGAACGCGACCTGAGCGCCAATCTCTGGTGCGCGGGCGGCACCGAGCAGACGGTGCAGATAATCGCGAAACACGGCGTGAAACCGCTCACAATCCCGACCACCAGCCTGGACCTGGCTCTGACCAACATGCAGCGCTACGCCGGGTTGCGCAAAGAAGCTGGATATCCTCCGACTCACACCAAGCTGGCATTGTGGACCTACGTGGCGGAAACGGAGAGCGAGGCTCAGGCCGGAGCGGAACAGTTCATGACGGAGTATGCCGACTCGGCGCTGCGTCACTACGAATTGCTCGGCACGCATCTGAAGAGCATCAAGGGCTACGAGTCGTACGGCGCGCAACAGGAGGCGCTGCGTCAGGATGCCTCGCCGTTCAGGCGCGGCTTCTTCAACAGCCATCCGTGGGGCACGCCGGAGCAGACGATCGCGCGAGCGACCGAGCTTGCCAACGCCTTCGGCACCGACGAAATCATGTTCATCTTCAAGTACGGCTCGATGCCGATGGCCGAGGCGGAGAAGAGCATGCGTCTGTTTGCGAAGGAAGTGATGCCGGCGCTCAAAAAGCTTAACCCGAAACCGATAATTCCCGCAGAGCATGCCGGCGATCAGGCGGCCGGCAGCGCGACGGCCTGACGCGAGAACGGGACGGTCGCTCGAAGCCGGGTGGATCAGGGCGACGACAGGTTGGGATAAAAGCAGCGCAGCGGAATCCCCGGAACCGATAACTGCGTGAAGCTAAGTGTGAGACGGTGGGCGCGTGTGGTTGCACGCGCCCACTGCGTTTGGTCTGATCGAGAGTGTTCGGGAAAAGGCTGATGCTCGCCAGAGCCCGGACAAGGCGGGCGGGTCAGGGCAGACCGGCTTCGGATGCGGGGTCCCCCGCAATCCGGCTATGCCACATCACCCGAGGCTCGTTCATGTCCCACGGTGTCCCGCGGTGAAGCAGGCAACGGTTGTCCCATACCACTGCGTCGCCGGGCGCCCAATCATGATGATAGACGCGCGGCGGGCGGCAGGCGAAATCAAGCAGTTCCTGAAGGAAGCGCTCGGACTCGCCAGGGTCCATGCCGGGAATGTTGTGGGCGTGACGACCGATCAGCAGCGACTTTTGGCCTGTCTCCGGATGGACTTTGACCAGCGGGCGCAACGGTACCGGTCCATCGTGGAAGCCGTAGCCGGTATAGTCGCTACCTTTTTTCTTCGGGTCGTGCCCGAGCTTCGACTGGCTATATGCGAGTGAATGATAGGCGGCCAGCTTTTCGACTTTCGCCCGCATCTCGTCATCAAGGGCGGCGTAGGCAGCCCGCATGTCGGCCCATCCGGTCGCTCCGCCCGAGCTTGGCACCACTTCGGCGGTGAACACGGCGCCCTTGGCCTGCAAAGGCATGTACGTGCTGTCGCTATGCCAGCCCATATTTCCCTTGAGCACTTTCAGGATGTCGCTGTCGGGGTCGGTGATCAGCGTGCCGTCGGATTTCACGTTGCTGAGCGCCGCCATCGCGAACTCGAGCGGCCCGAACCGCTTGGCGAACGCGATCTGCTCGTCGCGACTGAGATGCTGTCCGGGAAAGATGAGTAGCGCATACTCCAGCCAGACTCCGTGGAGGTCGTGCCACGTCGCGTCGTCAATCGCCGCAAGTCTGACGCCCCTGACTACGGCGCCGAAAGTGGCGTCGAGAGGTTCTATCTCAAATGCGCGTGTCATGAGGACCTCCGCCGTTCGCAAGGCGCACAGTAGCGCCGGTGCGAACGCTATCGAACGATCGCCTGAACGGTCAAATGGGTCGTTACTTGAGATCGCGATCGCGTCTCTGATGGTTCGATTAGTCGATCGTCATGCGTCGCGCGCCGCGCCCCACGCCAGCGCGTTTCGCAACAACCCGCCAAATTCGGCACTCTCCCACGGGCCACGAAAGAGCAGGGGGGTGACGCCGGTCGGATCGACGCTCTTGTCAACGAAGGGCTGTATATTGGTAAGCGGCGAGTGGCAGTGACCGAGAGCAATATATGCCACTGCCCCTTTCCCGACATCTCGCGTATACGCAAGCACCCGCGTTTTGCCGTCGGGCAGGAGCGAAGTATCCTGATCGTACGCAAAACCGAAGGCGGGCATCGGGTTTTCTGCGAGTTCGGTCGTGAGCATAACGCGCGAGTGCGTCGGATCCTGCAGTTCGAGCATGTATAGTTCGTCCGCTACCTCGAAAGATCGCGGTAAGCCGTCGGTCAGGGGATGGTCGCCGTCGGCCACGTCAACGCGAAACCTGCGGACCGGCGGATGATTCAGGAAAAAGCATCCGAGCGTCGCGTGATGGGTCATTTTAACCATCTTGCGCTGTCCGCTCGCGCCTTCGACCGGCGCCGCTTTGCCGCCGCTCGTTCCGTGCAGCGCAACCCATCGTCCGCCGTCTTCCAGCCATCGGCGAATCACGAGATCCTGCTCGTCGTTCGGATAAGGCCCGGCGACGTAGGTGATCAAAAGCTGACTCCTTGGCAGCCAGCGCGCGATATCGGAATAGTCATTGGTTACCGTCGTGCGCACAAGAGGATTCTCGGACAGCGCCTCAAGAAGCCGCATCCGTGCGTAATCCATGTCGTGCCCGGCCGCGGCACCCGGCGGAAATCCGCCTACGACGAGGTGTGCTCTGATCGATTTCCGATGCTCCATCATTCATTGGTCTCCGGTTACGCTTCTCTCTAGCACAGTTTGCGCATCTTCGATCAGCGCATCGGAGAATGTGTATGCCGCCGCAGAGTGACCCGCCGGGTCGAGGCGCCCCTCCGCTGACACGGGCAGTCGAGAACCACAACCGGATTCATCTGCTGCGCCGCTCTTATGACGGAGTCGTCGTTCGAGTACGGCAAAGGCCGCAAACCCTGAAGCTGTTCCTAC
>JBJKQX010000265.1:0-6384 GCA_046704965.1 Binataceae bacterium (SeqCode) | reverse complement strand
CCATATCTCGTCGCGCGCCGCAACGCTCCATTCCAGGAAAACGTGCGCGTAATCAGGATGGCTGTCGACGGAATCGGCGAACGCCCGCACGTACTCGAGAAGCAGATTCGGGGCATTCGCGTTTGCCCCCCTGACATCCCCGAGCATCGCGAGGTAAAAGCGCTGTATCTCATCGAGAACCGCGCCCACCAAAGCCTCACGCGTCGGAAAATAGACAAACGCTGTGGCCACGGCCACGTTCGCTTCCGCCGCTATCTCGGCGTGACGAGCCTCGCCGATTCCACGCCGCGCAAATATACGCGTCGCGCATTCGAGCAGTTGCGCGCTCCGTTCGGCCGGGGTCAGGCGTCGCGCCCGTCGCCGCGGCCTGAGCAGGGATTGATCTTCAGAAAGCGAGTCCATATCAGCCGACGTTGTCACTGATTTGACACCAGCTTATATATGAACTATTGACTTTTTTATCAATAACCTCGGAGCAACGCGATGGCACAAGTGGCCGACCAGAAGCATGCCGTTCACGATCGGGCCGGGAACGGCCCCGGAAATGACGAGCTTACCCGTTACGAAATCGCCTTCGGGAAGGCTGACACGCGATGGGCGGAGATGCTCGCGCGCAACGCCGAACGGCTGACCAAGGGCAACTACTCGTTTCACTGGCTCAAGACCGATTCCGCCAACTGGGGCCGACGTGCAAAGCCGTCGTCGCGCGGGCTGACCTACACAGACATAAACAACGTCCGTCCTTACGGCGACGTGCCCGAGCACGTTGACTGGAAGAGCTTCGCTCCGCGCGGCGCGGTGCGCGACCCGTATCGGGCGGATATGCCGATAATCGACGACTACACGGTGCTCGACTCGAACGAGGTATGGGCCGACAACATCGTCACGCTCTACGAAGAGGCCAAGGCGCGCCAGTGGAATGCCACGCGCGACATCCCGTGGGACGACCTCAAGCCGTTGCCCGAAGATCTGGAAAAAGCCACTTGCCAGCTTGCCACCTTCCTGACCGAGGTCGAGTTCGTCGCGGGCGATTTTCCGGCCAAGTGGATGTACCGGATTCCGCAGGACTTTCTGGAGGTCAAGAGCTTCCTAAGCACGCAGATCATGGACGAAGCGCGCCATCAGGAGGTGTTCCGCAAGCGCGCGATAGCGGGTGGCGGCCTGATGCATTCGGCGCCCGGTTTCGAATGGGCGCTCAAGGCAATTCTCGACGCTCCGACCCATACGATGGGCACGTTTCTGCTGAATCTGCTTGGCGAAGGATTGGTGCTGTCGATCTTTCGTTCGGGCGAGATGATCGCCAAGACCCACGTGGACAAGGAAATATTCCGCCGCTGCATGCAGGACGAGGCGCGCCATGTTTCCTACGGCGTGATGCAGTTCAAGTACTATCTCGACAACCATAGCGAACACGATACTGCGGTCGAGGAACTCCATCGCTTCTCCGACATCGGCGAGCGCGTCATCCTGACTGCCTTCACCGAGCCGGCCCTGGTCGAGCCGGTAGCGATCCTGCTGGGCGGCGGGCTCGACAAGATAGACCAAGGCATGGACGGCATGGGCCATCTGTGGCGCATGTTTATCGAGGAATATCTGCAGCGATGTGCGCGGGCCGGTTTCGACCGCCGCGACCGATGCCAACTGCCGCTCGATTTTCCGTGGAGGCAGGGATGAGCACGGCCGAGACTGCTTCAAGCCAACAGGCGCTCATATTTCCGTCGCTCGAATGGTTCGCGCGACTGGCAGAGTTGATGAATCAGAATCGGGCCCTGCACGAGCATCTGGGCTATATCGATTGCGTCGCAGGATTCACGGTGACCGACGCCGGAGCGGGCGGGCGCCGGTTCGGCGTTCAGGTCGCGTTCGAGGAGTTCGAGGCGGTCGAGGTGCGCGAGGCAGGACCGGAGGACGCCTCACGCGCCGACTTCACTCTGGAAGCCGACATGAAGACCTGGCGCGAGATGATCGAAAGTATCGCGCGCGGCGGTGGACGTCCCGACCTGACGCACACGCTCAACTATTTGAGCCATATGGGTGAGCCGGTCGCCGTGCGCTCGGACGATCCGATGCGCCGCGACATGTACTTCCGCTTCAACCAGAGCCTTCAGGAGTTCTTCAACGCCTCGGCGCAGATCATCACGGATTTCGAATCGCGATAGGGATGCGTCCGCGATGGCGACGGCAACTGCGAGAGCCGGACATTTCTATATCGACGAGACCTGTATCGGATGCGGCGCGTGCGAGCATGCCTGCCCCGGCAAGGTCGACGCGATCTACCGGGTCGAAGACGACTTCATGGGACGCTTCGCGATAACTATCGAGGACTGTATCGATTGCGGTTTCTGCGTGCCGCTATGCCCTGTCGACTGTATCCACGACGCCCGCAAGGAAGGAATCGTTGAGGGCAGCGGCGGCTACACCAAAATAAGAGAGCTTCAGGCGTGGGCGCGATCCCGCAACTGAACGCCCGCCTTCACACTGCAGGGGCAGTCGCGGGATCAATCCCGGTGATGCCTATCGCGACCCGCGCCACTTGGCGTTTCCCCGACGCTTCCGACGCGGGGTCCTGAACGAATAATCATCCTGAGAGAAATTCGGCGCGGCGGCGCTGAAGCCGCCGCCACGCTTTGTCGTTTGCTATGCGGATTTGAAGAAGGCGACCTCTTTTGCGATCACGGCTTTGAAGCTCGGACGATTGAGGATGCGCTCAACGTAGGCGGCGAGCTTCGGCCATCGCTTCGTATCGACGCTGCACCCGGCAAGCTTGAAGTTAACGAATTGGGTTGCAACCCCGATGTCGGCAATGGTGAAGCGGTTGGCGACCAGGAACTCCTTGTCGTCAATCTCCTGCTCGAGATAGTCGAACAGCGGTGGCACCTCTTCATCGAGTGTCTTTTTGATCGCGGCTTCGTCCGGAGTGAGCTTCATGAAGCGCGGCCCGATCACGCGCGGAAAAAAAATCTTCCCACCCGTCACGGGTGCAAGCCCGGAGTCGCCAAACTCCTCGTACCAGAGCGCGCGCGCATAGTCGTACGCATCAGCGGGATAGAGCGGCGGCTCGGGATGCGTTCGCTCAAGATACGCGAGAATAACCGACGAATCGGGCAGCGTACGGTCGCCGTCGCGATACGCCGGAATCTTTCCGAGCGGATGAATCTTGCGATATTCGGGGTTCGGGCCGAACGGAATTACCTGATCGTGATCGTATTTGATCCCTTTCTCGGTGAGCGCAACAACCGCCTTTCTCACGAACGGCGAACCCAGGGCTCCGTACAACGTCGGCATAGCCAAGCTCCTTAGCTTCAATTTGAGACTCGGGTATCACTATCGCTGTGCCATGGTTCGGGCAACGTTTTTTCAGCAGAGACCTGCGATTCGATTCTCAATCGACGATTGCCTTCCGGCCTATCTGTGCTACACGTCCGATCGGTCCATACGGCCGTTGATTCGCAGGTAAACGAACTGCCGCAGGCCAACTGCGCAATTGTCTTGACGCCGGACTCGTCACGCGAGGACATCAGACCATGCCCAAGGCTCCATCCAACTATCAGGCGCGCTACCCGGTCGACTTCGCCGAGATCGATCCGGGCGCCCGACTCAAGGTCGTGCAGCTTTACGCCGAGGATTTCGGCAAATCACGCGGTTTCCTGTGGACACCGTCGCGCGGGAATTCCGCGACCTGCGTGATCATGGCCCATCCGCGCGTCGACTTCAGCCATCATTACTCGATTCCCTACTGGGTTGAGGCCGGATTCGCCGCGTTTGCGCTCAACACGCGCTATCTCAACAACGATTCAACGATGCTCCACGAGAACCTTCTGCTCGACCTCGCCGCGGGAATCCGTTACCTGCGCGAGGAAGAAGGCTTCCGGCATATCGTGATGCTCGGGAATTCGGGCGGCGGCTCGCTCTTTTCCTATTACGACGCGCAGGCGCGGACCGAAAAAGGAAATCGCGTCGCCGCGCCGCCCGGTGGTGGTCCGCCCGACTTGAACCGGTTCGAGATGCCCACTTCGGACGGCTTTATCGTCCTGGCTGCCCATCCGGGTCAAGGGGTTATCCTGATGGGAGGTCTGGACGCTGCTGTGGTAGACGAGTCCGACCCGATCGCGACCGACCCCGAGCTTGACATGTATGACGAGCGAAACGGATTCCGCACTCCGCCGGAGTCGAGCCGTTACGCGCCCGAATTCATCGCCCGATACCGTGCGGCGCAACGCGCCCGCGTGGCACGACTCGACGCGATCGCGCGACATCACATAGCCGAAGTCGCAAGCGCGAAGGCCGCGACTCACTCCGAGGCCTTCAAGTCCGCGCCGGTCGACTATCGTCACTCGATGGAGCGGCGCGCGATGGCGCCGCGGATGATGGTCGTGTACCGGACGCAGGCGAACCCGAATTATCTCGACCTGACGCTCGACCCGTCCGAACGCGCTGTCGGATCGATAATTTCCACGCGGCCCGACCTTGCCAATTATCACGTCTTCGGTCTTTGCCGCACGGTCACTCCCGAGGCATGGCTTTCAACGTGGTCGGGCCTTTCGTCGTACGCGCGGATGGCGGCGAATCTGCCCAGGGTCACTGTTCCGACGTTGGTGGTGGGCGCGAATGCAGACCAGGACATCTTTCTTTCCGACGTGCGCGCGCAATACGAAGCCTCGGGCACCCGCGACAAACGAATAGTTTTCATCGAGGGCGCGGACCATTTCATGCGGGCGGGAGGAATCAGGTCAGATTTAGGCGATCCACGACCACGCCTGATGAAGGTTCTGGCGGATTGGACACGCGAGCGATTTGCTCCGTAATGCGCATTGATGACGGGTCGGTGACGTCCGTTACACCGGCCGGTACTCCAGCGTGACTATGCCGCCTTCAGGGTAACGACAAAAGAATCGCCCACGGTGACGCGCTCGGCTTCAAAACCAGCGCGAACCTGCTCGAAACGTCCGGAATAGAGGTCGCGGCGAAGATTTCGAAGCCCGCAGTCGATTGCACCGGGATTCAGAGCGGCAAACTCAGGCAGGCCGGCGCGGAACCTTTCGTCGAAAAGCAGTTCGGGGCGGGTCTGCGCGCCCTTGAGCAAAAACGCGCCGCCGCATGAGTACAAAATCGGCTTTGCGTCTGCCGTTCCGAATCCGGCGCGCAATGCCGCAGTGATAATCGCGCCGAGGGCGGGACGGAAAGGAGCGAGAGTGGAGGCGAGTTCAGGGAAGTAATGGCGAATCCAGAGCGTCTCGAAATTTTCGCGCGTAACGGCCTCGATCGCGGCACCCTTGCACACCACGCGTCTTAGTTCGTGGAAAAACGCGTCGAGGCATCGCGACTCGACAGGAACACCAGCCACAATAGCCGCGTCCCACGACGCCGTGCGAAGCGGAAGCCGGACCGACTCGCCGCATAGCGCATCAACTCCGCATACATTCCTGACCCGCGCAAGGTTCTCCAGACCTTCATCCAGCAGCGTTATTTCAAAACCGGCCTGAACAACAGACCTGACACAATCGGATACGCGAGCGCCAATTCCCAGCACTCGCCGAGCGCCCAAACCGCCGAGCGCGACTACCAGCGCGCGCTTGACCGCCGTGTCCACCGGACGACGGCTCTCGCGATCAGCTGCGCCTCTGTCGTGATCAACTACAGAAACTTCCAAGGTCGTGTAGCCTGCCTGATATATTGAGCTTTGATCGCACGGAACGTCCGATCAATGCCCTCCTCGACAAGTATGAAGATTAGGGGCGAAAGGCGATGTACGCGCGCGTCGGATTAAAAGGCGAATAGGGTGCAAATCCGGCAAGGGCCGGCTCGAACAGCCACGATTTTCCCCGCCAGGCGTGGCGCGTCGACGCGGGGTGATGGCTCGAGCCGGACGCCGGATGGATCGAGAAGCAGGCGCCCCCCACTTTTCAGCCAGCCGCCGCTCGGCTAAGGTTTTGGGTTGCCGCGTTTTCTTACGGGGCCACCCTAGCTCAGTTGGTAGAGCAGCTGATTCGTAATCAGCAGGTCGTCGGTTCGAATCCGACGGGTGGCTCCAAACATCAAATCCCCTGATATCTGCCGCGAGTACCGCATCAGCGACGCTACGCGGCTTCGCTTGCGAGCCATGTTTCGAATTGCAGTTGTGAAACGCCGGTCCGACCGGTTCGCGATCATCTCTGCAAACAACCCTCGCAACCTCTTGGCAAGTCTCCGCCCCCTTCGCCCGTCAGGCGCTGAACGGCAGCAGTTGCCGTCGCCTGAGTTCGCGATGAACTACGGTCTTTCCACGTACATCGACCCCATGCACACAAAACACGTTCTTTGCCAAGTCGATACCCAACGTCGCAACCTTCATCTCGCACCCTCCCTCGCTCCTGGTCGTCATGGTTCGCTACCATACTGGCCCAC
>JBJKQX010000264.1:0-9428 GCA_046704965.1 Binataceae bacterium (SeqCode) | reverse complement strand
GTGCGTACCGGTATCGTCGCCGAAGCGTCTCGACCAACGACTTGCCGCTTTCTCCCTGCAGCGCATTCCATAGCAGCGCCAGCATGTCGTCGAAATCAATCTGGCCCGCGTCGCGCTTGTCCGCTTTAAGCCGCTGCTCGATCGCAGCGAGGCTTTGTTCGAGGAACTTAGCTTCGCGCGAGTCCTTCGCGAGTGAGACGAACTCGGCCGCCTGCAGTAGTTGAAGCTGTGTCTGCGCATCCGGATCAAGTCCATCCGGAAAACTCTTGGTTTTTTTGCCGACTTTGGTTTTGTGGGGCCTGACCAAGGCCTTAAAGTCGAGCTCCCCGAGACGCGAAAGCATCGTGTCGGGCGAGCCTTTGGATTCGCTAATGAGTTTGCTCAGTCGCTTGACCTCATTTAGCGCGAGTTCGCGAGCGGCGCTTATGAGGGCGGCCTCGTTATAGGCCTTGTCGATGACAGATTCATTGAAACTCGCAAGCAGGCGCGCGATGTCCTCGCGTCGCGCCGCGGGTTCACGATCCAGGTAGCGGCGGCGATGCGCCTGGTAGAGCAGCGTTTCGAGATCGTTGAGCTTTTTGGCCTTGCTGTCGTCGTCAGGCCGCAACCATTCGGACAACATCGTGCGCGTCGCCTTGTTGACCGCCAGAGCGTCGCGCACCTCGGCCCTAAGCGCACGATGGAACGCGCCGCGCGCGTCCACGACCTCAGGCGCGAAGCTCATACCTGTAATAAACGCAAAATCGCTGAGTATGCGCTGGCAAAAGCCGTGAATCGTGAAAATCGGCGCGCGTTCGAATGATTTGAGGGCCGCATCAAGCCGGTCGCGTCCGTCTGCGTCAAGCTTTACGGGATCATGGCCGTCGCGAGGTTTCGTCTCGTCGCCATGGAGAATGCCTTCCAGGGTCGCACGCACTCGCCCGCGAAGTTCACCGGTCGCCTTCTCAGTGAACGTGACGGTGAGTACCTGCTCGAAATCGCATCGACCCGACAGCACAAGGTCGGCAAACATGCGCTCGATGATGTAGGTCTTCCCGGTTCCGGCGCTGGCCTCGATAACGGCGTGCCGATCGTAGTCGACCTGTTTGAGGATAACGGGCCTATGGTAGGCGAGTTCGGACACGTTCCCCTTTTGCATTCACTTCCCGAAAATACCTTTGATCAGTTCGAAACGGCGCTTGAGGATGCGATCGATCTCTTCGTCATCGGGCGGATCAAATCGCCTCGGATTGCGCACCGGCCCATAGTCCGAGCGTAAAGACCCGTTGCCGTCGCGCAGTTTATAAACGGCTTGCGAAGGATTCCCGGCAGTCTTGGGATTGTACACCTGCTCAACTGCTTCGATGGGAAGAAAATAGTGGTTGTTGCCGGACAGCAGATCCTCGACGAGCGCGCCAAGATATTGACGCGCCTTATCACGGCTCGGCACGGCCAGTCTTCGGGTGAGCTTCTCGACCGTCGTGCCGTCTTTGTCACCGCCAAGGACGGCCACCGCGAACTGGCGCGGGAGCTTTTCGCCCGCGGCGGTTAGCATGATCGCGCCGAGAGCGCCGTCGAGGAAGTGATGCGCCTTGGCCTCCGAACCCGTGATGCATCGGAACGACCGATCGAGCGCTGCCGAGACCGGCCCGACGACTCCATGCAGGCTGACTCTTCGCCTTACCGGACCGTTCGCGCCCGGAACACTGACGTCGAGTGTCACGGCCTGCGTCGCCCGGTCCACCTGGGTAAATTCTCGAGCGCCGCCGACCCGGATACGTTGCCATTCTTCGAGATGCGTCATTCCCGCCTCGGCGGCCTGCTCGGCGAAAAGTCGGAGCTTGTCGAAATCGGCCTGCCTGGTCGCTTCGGCGAACGGCCCGACCGGCGCCTCGCCGTAAAACTGGCTTGTGCGGAAGGCACGCGCATATTCACGCGTCATTGCCTGCTCCTCGCCACGCCCAAACCAGAACGCATCCCGCAGCATCATGGTTCGCTCAAGGACTGTCGTTTCGAGCGGCTCGTCCTCGTTATCCGGGCCGTCGTCGCCATCCTCGGCGACCATCCCGAGCGCGTAGCGCGCCGCGCCCTGAAGCGGGCATTCGAGAAATTTCCTCAGAGCCGCGATTGAAAGTTCTATTTCCGCCGCATCGTGATCGTCGCCCTGGGAGTTGTCCGGAAGCCGAATCATCCGAAGCGTCTTTTCTAGTTTCGCTCTCGCCTCGTCCCCGAGCTTGTCGACGATCGGCGTGTCACGTCCTGGAAGCACCACATTTTCGAAATGCACCCGCAGGCTCCCGCGCACGGCGCTCATCCGTGCTCCGCGCCGCGCTTCGGGATCAAAGGTCACCAGTTCCGCGTGCCGCTCACGGTCATCGGGCGCAAGCTCGGGAAACTCTTTCAGAAGGTCGGGGAAATAATTCAGGTCGTAGCGGCTGACGGGATGCTCAATCGTCATGGCCCGCAGAGTTTTCTCGTCAAGGCGCGCGCGAAGCATGAACTGCAGCTCGCGCACTATCGACGACGGCTCGAGCCGGTCGCCGGTATGGGCGTCGCGCGAGACCCAGGAAAGCACGATCCTGTCACGCGCCGCCAAGAGACTTTCCAGGAACAGATAACGGTCGCGCTCGGCCGTACTGACGTCGCCAGCATGGCGGCGAACTATCCGCAGATCGATCGGATCGCGACGGTCACGCTCCGGAAACAGCGACTCGCCAAGGCCGAGCAGGAAGATGGCGCGGAACGGAATAGACTGCAAAGTCGAAAGGGAGCCAATAGCGACTCCGCGTTCCGCATAGCGCCCCGATTGAGCCTGCACGCCGCCGATACGTGAGAGCGCGAGTTCGCGCGCGACCGGGTAGAAAACCTTGTCGGTACGTAACCCTTCGCAATCGAGCGAGGCGAGCGCGGCGAGACACTTTTCGAGCACGCGCTCTCCGGCCGCGTCGAGCGGATGAACGTAGGTCCCGACGAACGTTCCCATCAGCTCCGCCCACTCGCCCGGCGTGAGTCGAGCCTCGCGAATATGAATCGCGTCCGAGAGCAGTCCGCGCGCAAGTCGAAGCATCACGGCAATACCCGGCGCGTCGGACTGCTGCGTCTCGCAAGGCAGGTACTCGTCGTCTAAACCCGCGCGAAACGTCCCTGGGACGCCGCTCGCCTCGCCGGCCATGAACACACCCAGCGCGAGACGTTTCAGCGCCTGATCCCAGTTAAACAGGTCGCCGGGAAGGTACGTGCCGGCAAAATCATCCGCGTCGGCACCGAAGAAAATTCCCAACTGACGACACCATTCCCGCCATTGCTCCGGGTCGGCATCGGCGATACCGGCGGCGACCGCCGGATGGGTCAGCAGACGGAGAACCTCGTCGCGACTGACGCGCCCGCACGGAAGCGCGAGCAGCAGTTCCACCGCCTCTCCCACCGGGCTCTCGCTGTTGAATCGCGGATTCACGACATTAAGCGGTATCCGATACTGCTCCGCGAGCACGGTCTCGATATGCGGCAGGTAGGCGTCGAACTGCGCGTCGGGCAAGGCGATCGCGACCTGATGGAAACGTATCAGCTCGCCGCCACGCGACTCGTCGTTTTCAAGAATCATCCCACAGATAGCGTCGGCAATTATCTCAACTTCGCGGCGGATACCGGGGCACGCAAGGAACCTGATACTTCCGTCATCGCGCGCGGCGGTGAGGTCCGACGCCCGCTCCGAATCGGGCTTGCGATCGAGGATACTCTGCTGAAGCGAGTGCAGGAGCGTCGGCGTTTCGGATTCGGGATCGATGAAATGCTCGTCGAAATCACAGTCGGTAAGTTCGTTGAGCAGCCGTATGTACTCGCGGCCCGGACGGCCCCAGAATTGAAGTGCGCCATTGTCATTTCCGGCGACAAGGCCGAACGGGTCATCGGCGTCGTCGAACGCGTCGCCAAGTTTCTGCCCGCGTCCGACCATCCCGTCTCGACGGCTGCCGCGGGCGTTTCTGACGTCTTCCCAGAATTCGCGGCACGGATTGAGCGCATAAATATGAAGCTCGGTCAGCTCGCCGAGCTGCTTGAATATCCGTATAAATTCCGGTCCTACGTAGGAAAGACCAAAAACGTGAAGCGGGGTTGCGAGCACGTCGCGTATCGCGCTCGGTTTGACGGAACCAAGCGCGTCGGGAATCAGCATCCAGCGCTGCCCGTCCCCACTTACGTACTCGGGCCGTAATGCCGCGTCCTTGTCGAACAGCGCAAGGTAGAGCCCACGCTGCCACTTTTCGGCTTCAGCGAAATCGCCCTCAGCAACGACCGTCTTTCCCCTGCGCCACGACGCGAGCATCGCGGGACGCACTATCGAATACTCGCGAAAAAGCCGTGCAACCCTTACGCTCAGCTGAAACAGCCTGAGTTCCCGCTGCTCGGGCTTTTCGACTTCCGCGACGTAACGACGCACCGGCTCGAATTCTGCGCCGCCACGCCCTGCCGTCTCGCGCCTGAAGCATTCGAAAACCGCCAGTTGCAGTTCGTCCGCCTCCAGCACATGAAGCCCTTCCTGCGCCTGCGATATGACGCGAGCCAGGTAGGCCCTAAGGAACGGAAAATCGACATTGGCCGCGACGCCGATTCGTTCCGCGAGCCTGAGCTTCAGGAACTCCGCGACGGCGCGGTTGGACACCACCACCGTCACGCGTCCGAGCGGATCCTGGCGCTGGCACTCCTCTAGCCGCTCTGCGAGTGGAGCAACCAGTTCTCCAAGCCGGTTCGAATAATGAAGCTCAAGCATCGCGGCCTTTGGTCTGCATTTGCCAGCAAGAAGATAGGGCAAACCGCGGTGCCCGTACAGACGAAGCTGCGCGCCAACGCGTTCACGATGTCAACGGCTGACTTGAACGGAGGGAGCCGGTCGAATCGCGAGCGCTTTGGGAGCGCCGGATCGAAAAGCTAAACGTGGCAAAGATACTCGTGCTCCCGACGCAAAATCAGGACCCAAAAAAACAAGGGCGGAACTCGTCGTTCCGCCCTTGCCGCATGATAGCTGTTGTATTTCGGGTCAGGCTTTTCCGGCGCGTTTTTCCATCTCCATCGCTCGCAGGTCGCGTCGTTTGATCTTGCCGGTCACCGTCATCGGGAAATCCTCAACAAAGTCAACTTCGCGCGGATATTCGTGCGCCCCGAGCTTCTTTTTGACGTGCTCCTGAATCTCGCTGACGACTTGCTGCGAGCCCGTAGCACCGGGCATCAGCTTGACGAACGCCTTGACCATCTGCCCGCGCTGAGGGTCAGGCACTCCAATCACGGCGCAGGAGGCAACTGCCTTGTGCTCCATGATCGAGGCTTCGACTTCGGCGGGGCCGATTCTGTAACCCGCGCTTTTGATCACGTCGTCGGAGCGGCCCTCGAAAAACAGATAATTCTCGTCGTCCTTGTACCCGAGGTCGCCGGTAAGCATCCATTCGCCGCGGAACTTGTCGGCCATCGCCTCGGGGTTTTTCCAGTACTCCTTCATCACCACCGGGCTGTCACGCCTGATCGCGATATCGCCGATCTCCCCGTTTTTGAGCTCTTTGCCGCTTTCGGGGTCGATCACCGTTACAATATGGCCCGGATAGGCTTTGCCGAGCGGCTCCAGCCGTGCCTTTTCGATCGCGGAGCATGTGCCGATGAAGTAATTCGCTTCGGTCTGGCCGAAGCCCTGGTTGAACTCGACCTTGAGTTCCTCGTCGACCCATCGCGCAAGTTCGGGGCTGACCGGCTCTGCGCCGCTCACCACGCATCGGAACTTCAGATTCGGATACTTCTCGCGCGGCTTGCTGACCTCGCGCAGAAGCTTGAGCGCGGTGGGCGGATAGAGACCGACGGTGGCGCCGTATTTTTCCAGCAGCTTATAGGTCGCGTCAGGATCAAAGCGCGCCCGGCTGCGGTAGGCCAGCACCGGAATCCCATAGGGCCAGATGCCGAGCAGTCCGTCGAGCAATCCTCCCGCCCATGCCCAATCGGCCGGGCTGTAATAGAGGTCGCCGTCGCGCAGGAAGTTGTACGAATAGTCGATTCCGTTGTGGCCGAGCACGTAGCGATGGGCGTGGAGGACGCCTTTCGGGTTGCCGGTCGTGCCCGAGGTATACATGAGGAGCGCGGGGTCGTCGGCGCCGTTCTTCTCGATCGTAAGGCTCGGCGAGCCCTTGGCAAGCAGATCATCGAAGGACAGTCCACCGCTCTTTCCGTCGACCACTATCACGTGCTTCAGCGTCTCCACCGTGTCGCGCAGGCGGTCGAGCTTGGAGAGATTCTCGGTCTCGACCATGATTACGGGAGCGGCACTGTTGGTGAGGCGATATTCGAGCGCCTCGGGGCCGAAAAGTTTCGAGATGGGAAGGGCGACCGCGCCGATTCGGTAACAGGCCATGTGGGCGATAGCGGTCTCGGGCCGCTGCGGCAGATGGATCGCGACAACCTGACCGCGCTGGACTCCCAGGCCCTTGAGCGCGTTTGCGAACCGGTTGGAAGCCTCGATCATCTGCGCCCAGGTATACTTGGCCGAGTTGCCCTCGTCGTCTTCGTAATAGAGGCATACGCGATCGCGCAGTTCGGTGTGACGATCGAGGCAATCGAGCGCGATATTGTAATCGGGAGCTATCTGCCACTTGTGACGCGCGTGCGCGTCAGCGAGGCTCTTTGGGTCCTTTACTGTTTGTTCCTTCAGTCCAACCATGGATTTCCTCAGGTTTCTTCACAAATTGTGCTGGTCTTCGCGCCACGCGCAAAACCGCGCAAATCGCGACGCCGCACCGGAGCACGCGTGCGTAAGGCGGATGTGCGCGCCGGATTTTCGGTCAGCTTCGCCAGGGCTCGACGAGTATTTTCGCGTGACGCTCGGGCGATCCCAACTCCTCGAACGCCTGCGGCACGCCTTCGACACCGACCTTGCCGGTTATCAGGGGCTCAACCGGAATTTTGCCTTCGGCGATATTCCGTAGCGTGTCGGCAAACTCGGGGCCGGTGTAGCCAAGCACGAACTGGATATTCAGTTCCTTGTTGATGCCGAACATCGGCTCGATATGGTCGCGTTCCATGCATACGCCGACCACCACCATCTTCGCCTCACGCGGCGCGCCCTGCATGATCTGCTCGATTACGCCCGGCACTCCGACACATTCGAACATCACCGCCGGACGCAGCGCCGGTCCGGTAATCCACGGCGCGGCGGGAGCACCCTGCGCCTCCGTGTCGACCGCCATCTGCTGCCAACTCTCGAATGGAGATTTCTCCTTCGGGTCGATCACGACGTCGGCACCCATCTTGAGCGCAAGCTCGCGCCGTCGCGGTGAGAAATCGGCCGCGATAATCGGCGCGGCACCTTTCAGCTTGAGCGCCGCAATCACCGCGAGGCCCACCGGACCGCATCCGATCACAAGTGGCACGTCGCGCCGGTCGAGCCGGGCCTTTTCAACCGCGTGATATCCGACCGCCATCGGTTCGGTCATCGCGGCATGATCAGTCGAAAGACCGTTGGGCACTTCGAGCAGGAGCCCCTCAGTCAATCGCATCATTTCAGCGTATCCGCCCGGATTGTCGTTCGAGTAGCCCACAGTCTCGACGCCGGTCTTTCTCACCAGTACCGGCATCGAGCATACGCGCGTGCCCGGTTTGAACTGGCGCACGGTGTCCGGGCCGTAATCAACAATCTCCGCGCAGAACTCGTGACCCATCACGACGTCGCGCTTCAGGTCCATGACGAAGACGCCGCCCGACCTGCGCGCGCCCTCGACCAGTTGCTCGGCAAACTTGAGCGTATGAAGGTCCGAGCCGCATATCCCACACGACAGGGTTTTGACCAGTGCCTCGCCGGGACCCGGCTCGGGAACGGGTACATTGTCGATAACGAGTTTCTTGTTGCGCATCACTGCGGCGCGCATATCTGTTCCTCCGGGATATCAATTATCAGGATAGGGCCTGCCCAACGCTCTGTCCCAACCCGCATCTTCACACCCTGCGCAAAAATCCTCAAGTTCCGCCGGTTCGCGGCTTGACCGTCCGTCGGCGGCGTCTCGGGCGGAACTCAGGCTACTTGCGCCATCGTTTTTCGAACATCGTTCGGCCCTCGGCCGTGATTCGCGCCTCGAGCGTCATTCCGTCCGTGGTAACCCGACTCGTGGTGCGGATCTGAATCTCGCCCATCCCTCGCATATTCAGCCGGATCTTCGTATCGCCCTTGACCGAGGCCGCGTCGGGCCACGGCCGCGAAGTCTTCGCTTCTGCCAGGTGATCGACCTCCATCGCGCCTCCGTCCATGATCGGAAACGACACCTTCTCGCCGGTCGTGACGCGGACACTTCCTGCCACGACATCGCTCTCGATCTTCCATACGGGTATCGGCGGGATGCCCGCCGGGATGGTTTCCGGGCGCGGAATCGGCGGACCGTCGATAGGCTGAGCCGGCGCGGGAATCACCGGAATCGAAAGCCGCGTCCCGTGTTCGCCGCCCAGCGTCACGTGCAGTTCGGGGTTCACCCGCTCGGGCCAGATATGCGGAAAATCCGAGCACGAGACGCTCAGCCGTATCCGATGCCCCTTGGGAATCCGGTACGAAGTGCTCCACAGCGCAATCGTAAAATCCGCGACTTTGCCCGGCTTCACTGGCTCGGGGCTCTCGCTGGACAGCCAATGGCTCGCCTTGAGCCATCCGGTGGTTATCAGCGAGGACGCGCCGGTCGGAGCGACGTCGCAAAGCTTGGCAACGAGGTTCGCGTCGGTACCGTCCATCAGAGCGGCGCGCAGGATCAGTTCAGGCGCGCCGGTTATCTCAATATCCTCGCCGAGCGGCTCAGTGGTGAACCCAAGCGAGCACAGATCGTCGTCGCCCTGGTCGAGCGGAAGCCCCCATCCAATCGCCATCGGGTCCCAAAGGCCGGCCGCGCTTCCGACCGTGCTGTCGCACCGGTACGTCTCGACGCTTTCATCGGACTCGGCAGACTTAAGCAAAGCGCCGCCCGACGCTGCGAACAGGAGCCGCTCTTCGGTCCTCTCTATCGGCCATTCGCGCTCATGCTTCCAGAGGTTCGCGCCTTGCACATTGAGCGTGACGGGAGGTTCGGCTTCAATTCCGTTCTTTTCGCCGCGCAGCCAATGGTCGAACCATCGCTACATCAGGGCGAGGAAATCGACCGGCTCGAAGGGCGAGAGATTGGGCAGCGTATGCATCCAAGGGCCCATCAGCAGCTTCTTCGGACCTTTGAGCAAAGGGTAAACGGCGACCATCCCGTCGGGAAAGATGTCGCGCCATCCGCCGATCAAATAGGTGGGTACCGTGATCGCCGCGGGATCGACGGCGCGCGATTGCCAATATTCGTCGTAGTCCGGATGGTCGAGCCATGGCAGGACGTAGGGAACGCCTTTTTCGAGCCGCTCCATCCACACGCGATACCATCTCCCGCCCGCGTCGCGGTTGGTCGGCGGCATCAGATTCATCG
>JBJKQX010000263.1:0-13426 GCA_046704965.1 Binataceae bacterium (SeqCode) | reverse complement strand
AGCATACCCTTCGCCCATGCAGAATCAGGCGCATCGAGAATGAGGTCCATTCCTCAGGCGGCAGAAGGCGGCTGATATCGGCCTCTATCTTGTCGGGATCGGTATTGCGGGTGAGTCCAAGCCTTCGCGAAACCCGCTTGACGTGGGTGTCGACCGCTATTCCCGGAAGTCCATAGGCATGACCAAGGACCACGTTGGCGGTTTTACGCCCGACGCCGCGCAGTTTGACCAGCCCGGCCATGTCGGCAGGCACTTCGCCCTTGAACTGTTCGGCGATATCTTTCGCGGCGGCCTTGAGCGATCGTGCTTTCTGTCTGAAGAACCCCGTGGTCATTATCAGGCGCTCAAGTTCGGCGAGGTCGGCGCCGGCGGTCGCCTCGGCGTCGGGAAAGCGTCTGAAAAGAGCGGGAGTGACGATGTTGACGCGCTCGTCGGTACACTGCGCCGACAGAATCGTCGCCGCAAGCAGTTGCCATGGCGTGGCGAAATCGAGGCTGATGCAAGCGTGCGGATAGATGTGCGCAAGTTCCCGGGCGATTTTCAGTGCACGCGCGCCAAGCGCCGCCTTCGACTCGCGAGTGCTCATGATGGTCTGCCGCGACGCTCCATGTCGCTTGCGAAACCTCGCAACTCTGCCTGCTCACGCGCGCTGTCCCATCCCAATTCCTGCGCCATAATCGACGCCGCCGCATGTGCCGCCGACGCCGCCTCGAGTGGCGAACGCCATACCAGCGAGGTGCGTCGCACCATAAAATCAGCAAGCGACCGCGCCATCTCGCTTCGGACCGCATGAACGACCTCGGCGCCAATAGCGGGACATTGAGGAGAAAGCTCCTTTCCCAGCTCGGGACGCTCGGATGCGATTTGCGCAACCAGGGTCGCGCGCGATCCGTAGCGCGAGGTCAGAACGCTGCGAATATCTGCGTCCAGTCCGCGAAATGCGTCGGCGCCGTCCGAAGCCGCATCGTCAAGCGGGCGCGCGCCCGGAAGCGGGACCGTGGCAGTGGGCGATTTTCCAGCCGGGCGGCCGAGCCGTGCAATGACGCGATCGACCACCTTTTCGGCGATTTCGCGATGGGTCGTGAGCTTGCCTCCTGCCACCGTCAGCATCCCGGACGGACTCTCGATTACGACTTCCTCGCGCGACACCGACGAAGGATCGTCATGCTCACCGTTCGTCACAAGTGCTCTGAGGCCGGCGAAACTCGAAACCACGTCCTGCGCGCCGAGGCGCACGCCGGGCAGATTTTCGCGGATGATCCCGAGGAGATATTCGACATCGGAAGAGTCGGCGGATACGTCGTGGCGATTTCCGTGGAAATCGGTATCCGTGGTCCCGACCAGCACGTAGCGTCCATGCGGCATCACGAAGACGATACGATCCTCGTCGTCACCCAGGACGAGCGACTGATGCACCGGAAGCCGGTCGTGCTCGAAGACCAGATGCACGCCCTTGGTGAGACGGACTGAGGGCGGAGCTTCGCGTTCCTCCATCTTTCGCACGTCGTCGACCCACGGACCGGCAGCGTTCACGAACAGGCGGGCACGAAGCTCGAAAGTCCGCTCCGAGAGCCGGTCCTTCACTACGGCCGCGCCCTCGCGTCCGGCGCACGTCGAGAAGCATTGCACCGCCGCGTAATTTGCCACCGCCGCGTCGTGAATTGCCGCGTCGAGTATGTTTTCGAGCGTGATTCGGGCGTCGTCGCCCCACGCGTCATAGTAAAGCGACCCGCCGCTCAGTCCCTCGCGCGAGAGCAGCGGCTCAAGGTCCGCAACGCCCGCGGCGTCGAGGCTTCGATGGCGTTCGGCGCGAGGGATTCGGGCGAGATGGTCATAAAGGAAGAGCCCGGCGCCCATCGTGAGCCTCCCGAAACCCCGTCCGTGATAAACGGGAAACAGGAAGCGGATTGGACGCACCAGATGGGGCGCGGTGCGGCGGCGCAAAAGCTCGCGTTCGCGCAGCGCGCTTCGGACCAGCCGCAACTGTAGCTGCGGAAGATAGCGAAAGCCGCCGTGAATCAGTTTGGAGGAACGCGAAGAGGTCTCGCCCGCGAAATCGCCCGCTTCGACCAGTGCGACGCCGAGCCCACGCATCGCGGCGTCGCGCGCCACGGCAGCGCCGTTGATTCCGCCCCCGATTACGCAAACGTCGAAGGTGTCGCGTTCAAGCCGCGCAAGCGCCTGCTCCCGCGACAGTCGGGTATCGTGATGCGCGCTGCTAACTTCAGTCCTCTTGGTCTTCCTGGAAGGAATAACGTTCCTCTTTCCAGGGGTCGGCATGGTTGTGATATCCGCGCACTTCCCAGAATCCGCGGCAATCGGAGTCCACGAATTCGAGCGCGCGCATCCATTTGGCGCTCTTCCATCCGTAGAGCTTCGGTACGATGAGCCTGACCGGCCATCCGTGGTCCGGCGCAAGGTCCTGTCCGTCGTGGCGATGCGCCAGCATCACATCGGCGTCGAGAAACTCTTCCAACGGAAGATTGGTGGTGTATCCAGCGTCGCAATGGGCGACGACGAATCGTGCCTCGGGCTTTAGCCTGACACGCTTCATCAGGTCGCTTATCATCACGCCTTCCCATCGGTTATCGAGCCGTGACCAGGTGGTCACGCAATGGAAGTCGGCAACTTGGCTGCTCTGCGGCAGGGAACGGAACTCGTCGTAGGTGAAACGGAGTTCCTCTTCAACGTGGCCGAATATCCTGAAATCCCACTTTGCGGGATCGAATCGGGGAGTCGGCCCGTAGCTCAGAACCGGGAACTTTTCGGTAAGATATTGGCCGGGCGGGACACGCCGCCTGATTTCGTCCGGCAAAATGATCCTCTTCATATGGCTCAATCAATAACCGAAGCTTGAGTTAGGGGGCAACCAACCTAATCCGCAGCGGTTTGCGGGCGTCATGCGCCGCGCATCGCGCGAACCACCGCGGCGGTCATTTCCGAGGTGGTCGCCTTTCCGCCGATATCGTGCGTTCTGACGCGGCCGCGATGCAGCACCTTCCGAACGGCCTGACGGATGAGCTGAGCGGGACGCGGCTGACCGACGTATTCGAGCATCATCGTGGAGGACAGAATCACCGCGAGCGGATTGGCGAGATCCTTCCCCGCGATGTCCGGTGCCGTGCCATGCACGGCCTCGAAGATCGCTCCGCGAACGCCGTAGTTGGCGCCCGGAACCACGCCCAGCCCGCCGACCAGTCCCGCGCACAGGTCCGAAACGATATCGCCGTAGAGATTTTCCAGCAGAAGAACGTCGAACTGCGAGGGGTCGGTAACCAGCTTCATACATGCCGCGTCGACGATAGTCTCGCGGTACTCGACCTGCGGATAGTCACGCGCGACAGCCCGGGCGCATTTCAGGAACAGACCGTCGGACAGCTTCATGATGTTGGCCTTGTGAATCGCAGTGACCGACTTGCGCTTGTGCTGCTTGGCGTACTCGAAGGCAAAGCGTGCGATACGGCGCGACGCGCGCGCGGTTATAACCTTGACGCTCTCGACCACGCCCGGGGCAACCTGATGCTCGATACCGGCGTAGAGATCTTCCGTGTTCTCGCGCACGACGATCAGATCGACATTTTCGAATGGAGCGTCCACGCCCGCAAAACTCATAGTCGGTCTCAGGTTGGCGTAAAGATCGAGTTCGCGACGGAGGTAAACGTTAATCGAGCGATAGCCCTCGCCAACGCGCGTCTCAAGCGGTCCCTTAAGCGCAACGCCCGTTCGTTTGAGCGAGGCCAGCAGGTCGTCCGGGACCGGATTGCCAAAACGCTTGAGCGCCGCGGCGCCGGCCAGTTGGCGATCCCATTCGAGTTTGCCTCCCGCCGCCTCAATCACTTGCACGGCCGCACTGGTCACGTCGGGTCCGATACCGTAGCCCGGAATCAGCGTAACCGTGCGCGTTCCGTTGCGCGGGCCTGGAACACCGACAGTCATGAGCTTGCGACCTTTTCGCGAATCCTGCACCTAACTCCTCTCTTTCTCTCTTTCACTCTTTCCAGCCAAATCAATAACTGGAGAGTCCGATGAATATGTCGGCGACATTGGTTCCGGTTGGCCCGGTAATAAACAGATCACCGGCAGCGGCGAGGAAATTATACGAATCGTTCCTGAACAGAGCCTGGTCGGCATCGAGCCCGGCGTCATGGCCGCGCCGCACGGTATCGGGAAAAGCGAAAGCTCCCGCCGCGTCGGTCGGGCCGTCAATTCCGTCGGTTCCGGCGAACAGCGCGGCGACGTTGCGTCCGGCGCCGATACGCGCCAACTCCATCGCCATCGCAAGGGCCGCCTGCTGTGCGCGACCACCCTTGCCGCTGCCCTTCACCGTAACCACCGGTTCACCGCCGGCTATCACGCATACGCGGCCGGAATCGAACGCGCACAGATGCGCCGCGAGCGAGCGGCCCAGGTCATTCGCCTCGCCCTGTAGCGGCCGCCATCGCTCTGCATCATATCCTGCTTCGCGCGCGCGCCGGAGCGCCGCCTCGACAGCGGTCGAGTTGTCACCGATGACGACATTCGTGACGCGCGAAAAAACCGCGTCGTCGGCCCTTACCGTCTCGGGCACTTCGCCCGAATTGCCGCGCTCCAGATGGTCGCGGATGGATTCAGGCGCACGGCCCCATAGCCGATGCCGCTTGAACACACCGATAGCGTCCGCATAAGTGGTCGAGTCGGGCGCCGTGGGACCTGAACCGATAGTGGCAAGGTCGTTCCCCGGGACGTCCGACAGGAAAAGACCAAGAATGTGTCCGGCACGGGTCTCACGAGCGAGCCTTCCGCCCTTTATTGCGGAAAGATGCTTTCGAACCGTGTTCAGCTCGCGAATCGAAGCCCCGGCACGTTGAAGTGCGAGGCTCGCCTGGAGCTTGTCCTGAAGCGTCACTCCGTCGGCCGGCATCGCCAGCATCGCCGACGCCCCGCCGCTCAAGGCCACGATAGCAAGGTCACTTTCACGCACAGCCTGCATCAGCTCGATCGCCGCCTGCGCGGCCCGTATCGAGGCCTCCGAGGGCAGTGGATGCGACGATTCGACGAGGCGAAATCTCGAGTCGCCGGCGGGCGCCGAAACATCGTGTCCCGGCAGCGTTACGACCACTGCGGACGTCAGCCGGGCGCCCAGACGCGCACCCAGAGCCGAGGCCATCGCAGGCGCGGCCTTGCCTGCAGCGAGGACGAAAACCCGCTCAGCGGCACCGACTATCTCGGCAACGTTGACCGCTCCGGCAAGCTGACCGTCGAGAACGCGATTCACGAGCATCGAGGGATCAGCGGCAGCGACTGCAGCCCGGTAGACCGACTCAAGATCCCGTCTCACCCGCTCGTTGTCGGTCATTGATGCTCGATGTCAGGACTTGCGTTTGATAACGCGCACCGGAGAATCTTCGGTGGGTGTGACCAGCACCGTGTCCGCAATATCCACGAACAGGCCGGTTCCGACCACGCCCGGTATGGAGAGAATTTCGTCTTCGAGATGCGAAGCGTCGCGAATTTTGCTCACCGCGCAGTCGATGATCAGATTACCGTTATCGCTCAGGAAGGCGTTGCCGTCACCGTCCACCCGGTCGCGCCCCTTGAGCCCAAGTTTCGCCAGCCGACGTCTGACGTATGGCTCGGCGAAGCGCACCACCTCGACCGGAAGACGCCGATGGGCGCCAAGCTGCGGCACCAGTTTTTCCGGGCCGACCAGGATAAACACTTTGCGCGACGCCGATGCGACAACTTTCTCGCGAACCAGCGCGCCGCCGTAGCCCTTTATCAGATTCAGATCCGGGTCGACCTCGTCGGCACCGTCGAAGTCCGCATCGAGACGCTCGACGTCGTTAAGGCTGACCAATTCGATTCCGCATTCGTGGGCAAGCTCATGACTGGCGAGCGAGGTCGGAACACCGCGCACGGGGATCCTGCTGGCCCCGAGCGCGCGGATAAACGCGCTCGCGGCACGTCCGGTCCCAAGGCCTAGCGTCTGACCGGGTTTCACGTAACGCAACGCGTACGCTGCAAGTTTTTCGAGCGGTCCCTCGCTGACAGTAACCATCGCGAAATTACGACCCGCAACTACCTGTTGGAACGCAACAGGTTCATGAACTCCTGTCTGGTTTCAACGTTTTTGCGGAACACACCAAGCATCGCGGACGTGGTCACGAAGGAGTTCTGCTTCTCGACTCCCCGCATCCGCATACACATGTGCTCCGCCTCAAGAACGACGGCGACACCGAGCGGCTCAATCTCATCCATTATGGTCTGCGCGACCTGGGTTGTCAGCCGCTCCTGCACCTGCAGCCGGCGCGCGTACATCTCGACCATCCGGGCAAGCTTCGAAAGCCCCACGATACGCCGGTTGGGCAAATAGGCCACGTGCGCCTTGCCGAAGAACGGCAGCAGGTGATGCTCGCACAGGGAATAAAAGTCGAGATCCTTGCACAGGATCATCTCCTGATATTCCTCTTCGGTGAACAGCGCTCCGTTTATCGAGACCTTGGGATCTTCATTGTAACCCCGGGTAAGAAACTCGAGCGCGCGTACGAAACGCGCGGGAGTGCGTCTCAGGCCCTCGCGCTCAGGATCCTCGCCAATATGGCGCAGGAGCACGCGTACCGCCTCTTCGACCTCGGCGATATCAGTAAGACTTCGAGCACGGGCGAGATTTTCAACGTTGCGGCTTATTTGCCGTCGCCGTCCTTGCGCCATCGGCTGAACTCCAATGCCAGTTCGATTGCGAGCGAGGGACCTCCGCCACTCATGATATTGAATCCGGCGACTTCGCCCGCCAACGTCTTCATCAGGGCGAAGTTTTCCTCGAGTGAACGTTTCCGCACCTGCTCTTCGGTCATCCCGGTGTAACGCTCGAGATGGTGTGCGGCACCCTTGAGATCGGAAACGCGCTCGCGCAGATAGTTTGCCATCGATTCGCGCTTGACCGGCATCACGCCCATCACGGTTGCCAGTCCGAGCGCATTTGCGCGCTCGACGAATCGGCGCGCGGTTTCAGGTTCGAAAACGGGCTGAGTGATAACGAAGCGCGCACCGGCCCGCGCCTTGCGCTCCAGCAGTTCGAATTCCCGCTCGATATTTTTGCGATTGGGATTCGCAACCGCACCCGCCAGCAGATTGGGACGCGTCTTGAGCAGCGCCCTGCCCTCGCCGGTATCGCCGCGGTTGAGGTCGCCGATAAGGGCGAGCAACGCGAACGCGTCGAGGTCGTGAACGGCATGCGCCCGGGACGGGTCGTCGGGTGCAATCTTATCCCCGGTCAGTGACACGATCGCGTCGATTCCCGCAGCCGCCGCTCCCAGCAGGTCGGACTTGAGGGCCAGCCGGTTTCGATCGCGACAGGACAGATTCAGCACTACCGGGATACCCAGACGCGCGCGGACCATCGAGCCGAACACGAGCCCCGACATCTTGACCCGGCCAAGCGAGTTGTCGGTCAGATTAATGGCGTCCGCATGACCGGTTAGCGCGGAAAGCCGCTTCAGCAGCGGCTCGGGATTGATGCCGCGCGGCGGCGACACTTCGAGCCACAGGGCGGGTTTCGGACCGTTCAGGATTTCAAGCAAAGTCGGCAACGGTTCCTCAGCGCGCAACAATGGTCGATGGGATGATTGTTGTTTCTCCCTGGTCGGTCCGGCCGGACGCGGGTCGCTCGCCTAGGCTTGGCGCCGCTCGCTCGCCTTGACCTTCTGGTACTTGCGGTAGTCGTAGCCGGTCGCCATCGCCATCAGGAGCGGTTCCATTCCGCCTTCCTTCTCACGACGAAGCACCCGCAACCGGTCGAAAAACTCCCGGAAATCCTGTTCGAACCGGGCCGAGGAATTACCGGAATGGACAAAGAAGTCATGCAGCCGCGTCACCGTGAAGCGAAGCGACGAATACCTAAGTTCATTGGGAAAAGCGTCCCACTCGGCAAGCGAAAGCGTGCGGACCGACTCATAGCCGCGCAGCAGGTCGCGGAAACGGTCCAGCGAGTAGGAGCCATTCACGAAGCACAGCGCGTTGACGGCAGTCGCGATGTCAAAGATGAACTTGCCGCGGCAGGCCGCCTCGAAATCCAGCATCGCGACCAGCTTATCGCCGCGGAACAGCACATGGTCGGCGAACAGATCGCCGTGAATCACGCCCTTTGGCAGCTTGCCCTCGAGGTAGCGGGTCAGATAATCGACCTCGTCGTCGAGCGTGCGCAGTGTCTTGCGAAAGTAGTTTGGCAGCTTGGCTCGCACGGTCAGGTAAAGGTCGGCGATACGCTCGAAGCTGAACCGGTTGTCGATTCCCTTCTTGTACGCCTTGCCCACGACGTGCAAGTCGCCCAGAGAACGCCCGATAGTCTCAAGATGGGCAGGTTTCAGGCCTTTGACGCCAACCACCTTGCCTTCCTGATATCGAAACAGCGAAACGCATTTGCTGTTGAACTGCCGGTACAGCCGCCCCATCCGGTCCTGCATCGGATGGGGGCAGGGAAACGAATGCTTGCGCAGGAAAGTCAGAAGATCCAACTCGCGCTTAAGCTCGTTTTCCCCTTTGACTTCCTCCACGCGCAGGAGGTATCGGCCCTTGGACGTCTCAAGCAGGTAGTTGCTGTTCATCGACCCCTCGGGCATGCCCGAAAGGGGACCGATCCGTCCAAGGCCGTAATCGTCAGCCAGTTCCTTGAGAAAAGCCTTGTTTAACTCGGTGTGTACGGCCATTGATGGCGAGCGCTAGCCTTCTGCCCGCGGCAAGTCTAGAAGCTGCGTTAAACCTCGTCAACTGGGTATTCTTGAACACCCGTTCAGAAACAGCTTAGCACGATTGTACCCGCGGCGCTTCTGGAATAGGAAAGGTGACGATGGCGACCCAAAAAAAACCTTCGGCCAAACCCGAAATTTCCGCTCATCCGCTCGAAGGCAAGCCTGCCCCCGCATTCGAACTCGAAGGGCTCGACGGGAAAACGGTTTCGCTCGATGAGCTTGTCGGCAAACGAAGCAAACGGAACAAGGGAAATCTCGTCCTTTATTTCTATCCCAAGGACATGACGCCCGGATGCACCACGGAGGCGTGCAGCTTTCGCGACAATCTTGCCGACCTGCACAAGCTTGGCGCCGAAGTGGTGGGCGTCAGTGCCGATTCGACCGACAGGCATCGCAAATTCGTCGAGAAGAACAGCCTCAATTTCACCCTGCTGAGCGACCCCGCGAACAAGGTCAGCCGGATGTACGGCGTCTACAAGAAGAAATCGCTCTACGGACGCGAGTTCATGGGAATCGAGCGCACCACGTTCATAATCGATCGCGCGGGTGTGGTGCGAAAAGTGTTTCCCAAGGTCAAGGTCAAGGATCACACCGAAGAGGTGATCGAGGCACTGAAGGAACTCGCCTGACCCGCTGGACCAGTGACCCACTCGTACGAGGCCACCCTTCGCGCCAGCGTCAGGACGAGGCTTCGTCCGCGTGGGAAGGCTTGAGCAGGGTCTCGCGCAGGAAATCGGTCGCCGGGCCAAGAGCGCTCTTGCCGAGGTCGTGATCACCGGTCGCAAAGACGTGTTCCGATACGTTGGCGCCCCGCTTTTTTAGTTCGTTTTCGAGGCGGAGTGCCTGTGCTATCGGCGCCTGATGGTCCTTTGCGCCGTGGATTATCAGAACGTTGCAGTGCATCTGTTTTCGCAGATGCTCGATCACGCTGCGCTCGCGCAGGATTCTTCGGCTGGGCCATACTTGATGGAGCATCCTGAGCTTGTTCGCCAGAGACGCCTTGGGCCAAAGCTTCAGCATGTCGTAGGCGCCCGACTGAAGGATGACGTTGCGCACGCGCGGGTCGTCGTCCATGAGAAGTCCGGCGGCTACCGCGCCCTCGCCTATTCCCCACACCGCGATTCGATTGGGATCGACGTCGGAGCGTGCCGCCAGCAGATCGAAAGCCCGGCGCCCTGTCGCGACCGCCTGCGGCCCGACTAGCCTGTCAGGTCCCGACGAATGTCCGTAGCCCGGGAGGCTGACACAGGCGATCTGCACGCCGAGTTCCCCGCCGAGCCCGCCGTGGGTCGCCACGCATTGCTTCGCGTCACCTTGACTCGCATTCAGGATGAGAACCGCCGGCAGCCGACCGGGTTTCGGGCTCAAAGCCATGTAGCCATCTATAAGGTAGCGATGCGGTCCCAGCGCGACGTCGAATTTGAACGGCTTTATCGTGGCGGACGCAGGCGGTGCGGGAGCCCCGCGACGACATCCGCCGAGGGCACACACACCCAGGAAAAGCAGGCTCAGGAAGGTGAGCGCAATTCCGGGCCGTCGCCCATGGTTCCGGGTGATTCCGCCTCCGGCCTCGGAGCGCTTTTTCATACGGGTTCCCACTCTATCGGCTAAGTGTACAAGACGGCAAAGGCTGACTGGCGCGGGCGACGGTCGGGAGGTTGTGCGCGGGCGGGACCGATGTTGAAACCACAGACTCTTTGAAAGATACTTTGTGATTCACGGAGAACAAACAACACCGTTTCAAAAGTGGACACTCAAGCATCATCGACAATCGACTTTGAAAAGGGCGGAGGCGTTGTCCCCGTCATAACTATTGACCACGCGAGCGGGCGCGTTCTGATGGTCGCCTACATGAACCGCGAGGCGTTCGAAGAGACCGTCGCAACCGGACATGCGTGTTACTTCTCGCGATCGCGAAACCGCCTGTGGCGCAAGGGTGAAGAGTCAGGCAACTTCCAGACGGTGCGTGAAATCCGCACCGACTGCGACGCCGATACCGTGGTCCTGTCGGTCGAGCTGCATGGCGACGCGGTGGCATGTGCCGAAGGCTACGAATCGTGCTTCTACCGCGCGCTGCGCGACGGCCAGTGGACCGTCGTCGAGGAGCGCAAGGTCGATCCGGCCAAGTACGGACCCGGCTACGGCCATCAGAAAAAACCTGTCTGATAAGACATTCTTTAACGCGAAAACGCGGATTTAACGCAAAATTCATGGCAACTGCTGAGAAAGCTCTTCGCTTCGGGATTCCCAAGGGAAGCCTCGAACAACAGACCATCGAGATGATGCGCAGGTGCGGATGGCGCATCTCCGTTGACGGTCGTTCCTACATCCCTACCGTTGACGATCCCGAGCTGGAACTCCGGCTGATGAGGCCGCAGGAGATGCCGCGCTACATCGCCGACGGCACTCTGGACGCGGGAATCACCGGCAGCGACTGGATCGTCGAGAACGGCGTCGATTTGGTCGAAGTGGACAGCTTCATCTACGCCAAGGTGTCGCTCAGACCCACCCGATGGGTGCTGGTGGTGCCCGAGAACTCGCCGGTCAAAAAGCTGGAAGATCTTGAAGGAAAACGCGTGGCGACCGAGATGGTCTCGTTCACGCGTCGTGTCTTCGCCGAGCGCAAGGTTAACGTGGACGTCGAATTCTCCTGGGGCGCGACAGAGGCCAAGGCGGGCGACGGGTTGGTCGACGCGGTCGTCGAAGTCACGGAGACCGGCTCGTCCATCCGCGCCAACAAGCTGCGCATCGTGGAGGAACTGCTCTCCTCGACTCCCGTGCTGGTGGCCAACAAACAGTCGTGGAAGGACGACTGGAAGCAGACCAAGATAAGGCAGATAGGCGTCCTGATGCGGGCCGCTCTCGACGCCGAAAACCGGGTCGGACTCAAGCTCAATGTGGCGCGGCGCAACTTGGAGAAGATCATCGAGCTTCTGCCCGCAATAAGCGCTCCGACCGTATCGCAGCTCTATCCCACGCCCGAACTGAAGGGCGAGGACTGGGTTGCGGTCGAAACGATGATCGCCGAGCGCACCGTGCGCGAGCTGTTCCCGAAACTGCTCGAAGCGGGAGCCGTCGGCATCGTTGAGTACCCGCTGAACAAGATCATCTGACGTTATTCGATCGGGCGGGGCATCATGTCGCGCCCGTCACTTTCACCATTTCGGGCTAAAGGCGCGTCAAGTCGCCGGCTGCGCGTCGGGGCTTACCCGCAACAGCGCGATACTGCTATACCGCCTTCGGAGGTTCGCACGATGGCACCGAAGCGCGCTATCCGCACGGAGACCCGAAACGGCGTGCGGTCGATCATTTTTGCCCGTCCCGAGGAATACAACACGATAACGCCTCAGTTGCGCGACGAGTTGGCGGAGGCTATCGACGCCGCCGACGCCGACCACGACGTCCATGTGATTCTGCTACGGGCGGAAGGGCCTGCGTTCTGTGCCGGTTATGGGCTCGATTGGTCCACGCGCGCGCAGAGCGGCGAGCAGCGTCGCAAGCGCGCCTGGGATTCCATCGCCGACCTCCGAATGATCGGCCAGTACGTCAACGTCTACATGAAGCTCTGGTACGCCAGTAAGCCAACCGTCGCAGCGGTTCAGGGATGGTGTATCGGAGGCGGCACCGACATGGTGCTGTGCGCCGACGTGATAATTGCCGCCGAAACCGCCTCGTTCGGCTATCCGCCCGCGCGCGTATGGGGCACTCCGACCACCGCGATGTGGGTGTATCGGATGGGACTGGAGCAGGCCAAGCGATATCTGTTTACCGGCGACGAGATACCCGCGCCCGAGGCCGCGCGAATCGGCCTTATCCTTGAGACCGTTCCCGAAGACGAACTGCAGACGCGCGCGATTTCGCTCGCCGAGCGGATGGCGCGGCTTCCGGTCAATCAGCTTCAGATGATGAAGATGCTGTGCAATAACACGGCCGAGAACATGGGGCTTTCCACCTCGCGCCTGGTGGGTTCGCTATTCGACGGAATCGCGCGCCACACGCAGGAGGGGCTGGACTTCGTGAAACGCGCCGAAGAGGTCGGGTTCCGAGGCGCGGTGCGCGAGCGTGACGACCCGTTCGGCGATTACGGGTCGGGACCGCGTTCCAGGAAGCGGCGCAAAAAATAATCGCCATCGCCCGCAAGCCGACCGTCGCCTCGAGCGGTGTAAGGAGGGGACCATGGACACTCGCGACATTACGTTTGCAGCCGCAGATGGCCATCCGATGCGCGCGGCGCTGGCGCTGCCGTCCGACCCGAAGCCGCACGCGGGAGTGGTCGTGATCCACGAAATCATGGGCCTCACCGACGACATCCGGCGTATCACGGGACGGCTCGGCGACATGAGCTACGCCGCGATGGCGCCCGATCTCTACGACGGTTACGGGTCGAAACTTATTTGCATCGCGCGCACGATGCGGGCGTTGGGTCGGGCAAGCGGACGGCCGTTCGACGATCTGGAAACAGCGCGGACCTTTCTCCAGAAACAGCCGGGCGTCGATCCGTCAAGAATCGGCGCGATCGGTTTCTGCATGGGCGGTGGTTTCGCACTCCTATGGGCCGCTCGTGCGTCGCTCCGTGCCTCTGCCGTGCTTTACGGCGAGGTGCCGGCGGACGCCGAGAGCCTTCGCGGCGCCTGTCCGGTGGTTGCCGGCTACGGCGGGCGCGACCGGATGCTTCGCGGGCGCGGCGAAAAACTGGAGCG
>JBJKQX010000262.1:0-3917 GCA_046704965.1 Binataceae bacterium (SeqCode) | reverse complement strand
CCGCCGGGGTCGGGCAAAACGATGCTGGCCAAGCGCCTGCCCACTATCCTGCCCGCGATGACTTTCGAAGAGGCGGTCGAGACAACCAAGGTGCATTCTGTGATGGGTCTGCTCGACGGACGCGCGCTCATCACGACCCGGCCCTTCCGCTCGCCGCATCATACGATTTCCGACGCGGGGCTGATCGGCGGCGGACCCGTGCCGCGCCCAGGCGAAGTAAGCCTGGCGCATCATGGGGTGCTGTTCCTCGACGAGCTTCCGGAATTCCAGAAAAACGTGCTCGAAGTGCTGCGCCAGCCGCTGGAGGACGCGAAGATCACGATCGCGCGCGTGATGGGTACCCTTACCTTTCCCGCGGCCGTGATGCTGATCACGGCAATGAATCCGTGTCCGTGCGGCTTTTTCGGCGATACCGCCCACGAATGCACCTGCTCACCGCTCGCGATTCAGCGCTATCGCTCGCGAATTTCCGGCCCCCTGCTCGACCGAATCGACATCCATATCGAGGTTCCGGCGGTCAAGTACAAGGAATTGAGCGATCGCAGCGCCGGCGAGCCTTCCGAGAGTATTCGCGAGCGGGTAAATCGTGCGCGGCGCGCGCAACTGGAACGTTTCGCGGGCACCAGTATCTTTTGCAATGCCCAGATGGGTGCGCGCGAGCTTCGGAAAAATTGCCAAATCGAGTCTTCCGGCGAGCGGTTGCTCGAAATGGCCATAAACCGCCTCGGTCTGAGCGCCCGCGCCTACACCCGGATTCTCAAGGTGGCCCGCACTATCGCCGATCTCGACGACTCCGCGGATATCCAGGCCCATCACATAAGCGAGGCGATCCAGTACCGATCGCTCGACCGCAGCGCGATCTGACTTTGCGCCAGGAAATCGCAGGCTATGAAATCGCGCGCTCGGGCGCCTATGATCGTCCGGCGGCGAACAAAATTCCGACAAACGGACCAGCAAGTATCGATTCAGGAAGGTTTGCTGTTGGCTGACAAAGCACTCGGGCCGGTCGAGGACATCAACCGGCTGTTAAGAGAGAATCGGGTCACCGACTATCGCTCGCCGAACCTCGCACTGGGGATGCGACCGGTTGAGTTCGGGCCAGGAAGCGCCCGATGGGTTTGGGAACAGCAGCCCGACGCCGCATTCAACCCGTTCGGGACGATTCAGGGCGGTTACCTGGCAATCTTTATCGACGAGATGTTTTCGACCGCGATCGGCTCGGTTCTCGAAGCCGGGGAATGGGCGGTGACGGCCGAGACCAAGATTTCCTATCTGCGAGCGCTCAGGCAGGGGCCGCTCTCGGGCGAGGCGCGCGTGGTCAGAAGAACGAGGTCTCTTGCCTTCATGGAGGCTACGGTCACAAGCGACGGTGCCGGTCCGGCAGCAACATCAAGCTCGACTTGGGCTATCTCAAAGGCTTAGAATATCTTTTGGACAGCATCCGGGCGTCTTGGCGCGAGCGGGTTCAAAGGCGCGACGATTCGCGACCTGCCGGGCGCGTCAGCAAGTGCGACGGTCCAAAGCGGATATTGCCCTCTCGCTGATGCGTCAAGCGGGCGCTATCATTATGATAATTGCTTGGATGGAGTTTTTTTCGCGATTGACAGAACCGGTAGTGTAACTTAACCTTTCACTTTCGCGGAAAATCGTTCGACTCTTTTAACCGGCCCCAGATTCACCGACTATCAGCTTCTAACCATGTTCGACACGCTGAGCGACCGCCTCGAAGGGATTTTCAAGAAACTCCGGGGCCATGGCCGTATCACAGAAGCCAATATCGACGACGCGTTGCGCGAGGTCAGACTCGCGCTGCTCGAAGCCGACGTCAATATCAAGGTCGTTCGCGACTTCGTCGCCCACGTCAAGGAGAAGGCGCTCGGTCAGGAGGTCTTGCGCTCGCTCACGCCCGAGCAGCACCTGATCAAGTTCGTCTCCGACGAACTGCGCGAGGTGATGGGTGGCACGGCGCGGGAGATAGACCTCAAGGTCAAGCCTCCCGTCAAGATAGTCGTGGTCGGACTTCAGGGCTCCGGTAAAACAACCTCGGCGGCGAAGCTCGGGCGCTGGCTCAAGGAAAATCGCAAGCGCCATCCGATGCTGGTGTCGACCGACGTGCGCCGACCGGCCGCGATGGAACAGTTGCGCGTGCTCGGTGGGCAGGTGTCGGTCCCGGTGCTCGACACCCATGAGAACGAAGACCCGGTAGAGATTGCGACGCGCGCGATGGTTCGCGCCGATACCGCCGGTTACGACGTCATCCTTATCGACACCGCCGGCCGTCTCCAAATCGACGAGGAGTTGATGGAGGAACTCGACCGCCTGAAGGCCGTCGTCAATCCCCATCACATCATTTTCGTCGCCGATTCGATGACCGGTCAGGAAGCAGCCAACGTCGCGGCGGGATTCCACGAGCGGCTCGGCATCTCGGGCGTGATTCTGACCAAGCTCGACAGCGACGCCCGCGGCGGCGCCGCGCTTTCGGTACGTGCCGTGACTGGCGCGCCGATTCTGTTCGCCGGTATCGGTGAGAAGCTGGCCGATTTCGACATCTTCTACCCCGACCGCCTGGCTTCGCGGATTCTCGGGATGGGCGACATGCTCACCCTGATCGAGAAAACCCAGGCCACCTACGACCAGAAGAAGGCGAAGGATCTCGAACGCAAGTTCAAGAAAAACGAGTTCACCGTCACCGACTTTGCCGAACAGCTCAAGGCCATCCGCAAGATGGGCTCGCTCGGAGAACTGGTCGGGATGATTCCGGGGCTCAAGAAGGTTGCCGGGCAGGTCGACTCCGACGACGCCCGCCGTGAACTCAAGCGCATCCAGGCCATCATCGACTCGATGACGCCGCAGGAACGCGAAAACCACCTGATCCTGAATGCCCGCAGGCGCCTGCGTATTGCCTCAGGCAGCGGCACCTCGGTGCAGGACGTAAACAAGTTCATCAAGCAGTTCGATCAAACGCGCAAAATGATGAAGAAGCTGACCCGGATGGGGGGCGGCAAGGCGATGATGCGTGGACTGCGTTTTGGTAGATAATATTCCTCCAGAGGAGATTCACTAGATGCTTGTCATCCGCTTGCGGCGTCACGGCAGCCGAAAGAAGCCGTTCTACAGGATTGTTGTTACGGATTCCCGTTCGCCCCGCGACGGGCGCTTTGTCGCCCAGGTCGGGACCTACGACCCGGCCTTCAATCCGCCCAAGGTAACGATGAAAGACGATCAGGTTCAGCACTGGCTCAAGGTCGGTGCACAACCCAGCGACACCGTTCGCAAGCTCATAAGGCAGGTTGCAAGCGCGTCCGTAAATACATGACAAGTGCCGCAACATGGGGCCGAGCATGAAAGAACTAGTCCGGTATCTGGCGCAACAGTTGGTCAACAATCCGGACGCGGTCGAGGTGAAGGAAACACAGGGCGACACCGCCTCGGTGCTCGAACTGCGGGTGGCGAAGGAAGATCTGGGCCGCGTTATCGGCAAGCAGGGGCGTACCGCAAAGTCCATTCGCACGATTTTGAACGCGGTAGCCTCACGCACCAACCGCAAGGTCGTACTCGAAATAATCGAGGAAAAGTAATCGAGCCGACCCGCGTCCATGGGATAGCGGCGTTCTCAATCGACGCCGCGGATTCCCGAACGAAGTGAATCCCGACTCTGGAAACTCTCCAAAGAGTCCCGCTGAAAAACTGATCCGCGTGGGCCGCCTGACCGGCGCCCACGGACTCAAGGGCGCTCTCAGGCTGAGGCCCGAAGGCGGCGACCTGGAAACTCTACAGGCGCTGACGCACGTCTTTCTCGAAAAGAACGACGTGCGCGGCGAATATCGTATCGTCTCGCTCGGACCGCTCGGCCGAGGCACGCTAAAACTCGTGCTTGAAAACGTCACCGATTGCGACCGCGCCGAGGAGCTAAAGGG
>JBJKQX010000261.1:0-7513 GCA_046704965.1 Binataceae bacterium (SeqCode) | reverse complement strand
GACGCGGCAACCACGTCGGCGCCGGCCTCGGCGAATCTGACCGCCATCGCGCGCCCCAGTCCTCTGCCCGCACCGGTAATGATCGCAATTTTGCCGTCGAGTCTGAGCTTTTCGAGAATCATTCTTTCCCTCGATCAGTAATGAGCGCCAGGCGCGCCCACGCACTTAGTAACACAGCGGGTCGCGCGTACAAAGCGCGGCGACGCGCCATACCAGCGGCGGGCGGAAATCGCTTTGACAGGGGCGGCCGCCGGACCTTGCAGTCGTTTTGACGCCATGCGCGGAGCCGGTTTATAGTTCGCGCCAGAGGGACCAGCCGATGGCATTCAAAGTATCGATGTTCTCCGATTTCATATGCCCGTTCTGCTATATCGGGTTCGAAATTATCCGCAAGCTCGAATCGGAGCTGGATTTCGAGCTTGAATGGCGCGGCTACGAGATTCATCCCGAGTGGCCCGCCGAGGGTATTGCCGCGGAAAGGGTCTATCGCAGCATGAGTCAGGAGGCGCGGGCAGGGATCTGGGCCAGGATATCCGCGATGGCCGACGCGGCGGGCGTCACGATGCATCCGCCCACGACGCTGACCAACTCCCATGCGGCCCTGATGGCGGAGGAGTACGCGCGCGAGCAGGGCAAGGGCAAAGAGTTCGAAAAACGGATTTACCGCGCCTACTTCGAGGAAGGGTTGAATATCGGCGACGTGGATACTCTCAGTCGGCTTGGAACTGAGGTCGGGCTTGCGCCCGAAGGAATTGCCGAGGCGACCACTTCACCTCGCTACGAGATGATTCTCAAGAACAATGCGCTGGTGGCGAATCGTCGTGGCGTGGGCGGGGTCCCCACGTTTTTCATCGGCGATTTTCCGCTGGTGGGTGCGCAGAGCGAGGACGTGATGCGCCAGCTTATATCGCGCGCAATCGAACGGCAGATTTCGATGCAATAGAACGGCCGCGCGCTGCCATCACCCGGCGCGCGCGTGAGTCATACAACAAGGGACATTAGACAGGGGACATTGATGAGACTGAAGGGCAAGATTGCCGTGATAAGCGGCGTGGGAACGGGGCAGGGACGCGCCGCGTCGCTGTTGTTCTCCAAAGAAGGTGCAAAGATAGTCGGCTGCGACTGGAAGCCTGAAGCGGGCGAGGAAACCGTAAAGCAGGTCAAGGCCGCGGGCGGCGAGATGATCTTCGTCAAGGCCGACGTTTCGAGTTCGTCCGATTGCGAGCAGGTGATTCGCACCGCCGTCTCAACCCACGGGCGTATCGACGTGCTCTACAACAACGCGGGCGTGGGATTTTCCGCGCCGCTTGCGATGGGCGACATCCTGAGCACGCCCGAAGAGGACTGGGACCGGGTGCTCGCGATTAATCTCAAGAGCATGTTCCTGATGAGCAAGTTCGCGATCCCGGAAATGATAAAGACCGGCGGCGGATCGATCGTGAACACCGCGTCTATCGCCGCGCTTATCGGTTCGGAAGCGGCGCACGCCTACACCGCCTCGAAGGGCGGCATGATAGCGCTCAGCCGGGCGCTCGCGGTCGAGTTCGGACCCAAGAACATCCGCTCCAACTGTATCTGCCCCGGCGCTATCGATACGCCGATGATTGCGCCGGTGGTCGATCCGTTGCGCGCGAGCGGCGAGCAGTTCATGGCTTCGCCAATCCAGCGCCTCGGCACGCCTGAGGATATCGCCAACTGTGCGCTTTACCTCGCCTCCGACGAGGCAGGGTTTGTAACCGGCGCGACGTTTGTCGTGGACGGCGGATTTATCGCGCAATAATCAGTCGGTAACCATGCGAGCGGGCGCGGGCGGAGATGTTTTGTCGCCTGCGCCCGTATTCGCAGATGCTCGATAGGGCCGCGGCTCGCGGCCTGATTCGGATCGCGCCGGCGTGTTACAATCACCCGATGGACATCGATGACGACATCGTTCGACTCGACCTGCGTGGCGTCAAATGTCCACTCAACTGGGCGCACGCCAAGGTGCGGCTCGAACAGATGCGTCGCGGGCAGATCCTGGAATTAATTCTCGATGACCCCCGCGGTGCACGCGACATCCCGCGCGCGGCCGAAAGCGAAGGCTTTCTGACTATCTCAAGCGAGACGCTCGCGGGCGGCGCGTTTCGCTTGCGGATCGAGAAATAACCCACCGCTCGCGTCCCCATACCGGGTAAACTTCGCTACAACCGCAAGCCGCGGCTACATCATCAGCTGAACGCTGTCGGCCATGCGCTTTAGCAGGCCGCCCAGAGGGACGTTGGCCTCCGCCACGATCGGCACCGACGCCAGCGTCTTTCCCTTGAGCGTTACGACTGCCTCGCCCACGGTTTCGCCTTTGCGCACGGGTGCGACCACGTATTTCGCTTTGGCGCGATACGCGACACCCAGGTCGTTCTGCTCGCCGCGAACCACCGTCACCCAGGGATTCGACACCGGCGCGACTGCGATCTCATTTGCGACGCCGCTGTAAACCGGCAGGCTCGCGGGCACGGTCTTTTGCAGGTCCGGATGCACGCTGGCGAAAGTGCGAAAGGCCCAACTGATCAGCTTTTCCGACTGGACCCATCGCTGCCGATCGCTCGGCGTACCCATCACGCACGAAATCAGCTCCATCCCGTGCGAGTGTGCCGAGGCCACCAGATGGTAGCCCGCTTCCTCGACGTGTCCCGTCTTCAGGCCGTCGACGCGCGGGTCGTGGAACAGCAGCGTGTTGAAATTGGGCTGGGTTATGTGGTCGTAGGTGAAATACTTGGTCGAAGTGTAGGTGACGGCGTTGGGGAAATTCTCAAGAATCGCGCGTGCCAGCTTCGTCATGTCGCGCGCGGTGCTGTACTGCCCCTGGGCCGGCAATCCGTCGGGATTCATGAAATGCGTATTGTGCATCCCGAGACGCGCGGCCTCGGCGTTCATCTCCGGCACGAAAGCTCCCGTACTCCCGGCAAGAAACTGCGCCAGCGCCACGGCTGCGTCGTTGCCCGACGACACCACCAGCCCGTAGAGCAGTTTCCGGATCGGAACCTGATGACCAACAGTCAGGAACATCCGTGAAAGCTGCGGGTTCAGCGCAAGCTCCCACGCCTTTTTGCTGATCGTAACCTTCGTGTCTAGCGTTATCCGGTGTTCCTTCAGTGCCTTGAGCGTGAGATAAAACGTCATCATCTTCGCCAGGCTCGCCGGCTGCATCCTCTCGTTCGGGTTGTAGGAGTACAGTACGGTGCCGCTGTGGCCGTCGATGATCACGCCGGCATGGGCGTCGAGCCCGAAGGGAACCGGAACGCCGCCGAATACGTGAATCTGTGAGAGCGGGGTGGCGGGCTTGATTGCCGCCGGCCCTTTCGGCTTGTGAAGTCCTTGCGTCGCAGCTCCGGCGACGCCCGGAGACGCCGCAAGCGCAAGAAGAAGAAAAACCGAAGGAAGGAAAGACCTACGAGTGATAAACTGCCTCATCCCTGGCCGCCAAACCTCCGAAAATCAGCGTACGGCGCGCGTGGGGCGTCGGCAAGCGCAACGGCGTCGATCGCGTAAAATTCCGGAATTTCCAGAGGGTGTTTTCTCGTTCGTGCCACGGCGATAAACAAGGCTTTTGGGGACAGAAACGACGTCCGGGGGGTGCGAATGGACATTTCGGTAATTCTGCCGGTTCTCAACGAGCGCGAGAATCTGTGCGAGCTGATACCCAGCCTGAAGAGCGTGCTCGAACGCGAAGGCCTGAGCTACGAAATCGTCGTGATCGACGGCAACTCGACTGACGGTACCCGTGAAGCCGCCGCAGAGATTGGCGCGCGCGTTGTGCCAGAGCGTGTTCGTGGTTACGCGGGTGCCTTGATGACCGGCTTCGAGGAGGCGAAGGGCGATTATCTGCTCACGCTTGACGCCGACCTTTCGCACGACCCCGGGTTCGTGCCCAAGATGTGGCGCGCACGAACCCGCGGCGACATCGTTATCGCTTCGCGCTACGTTCGCGGCGGTGTGACCTACAACTCATTCATCAGAGAGAAGCTCAGCGACGTTCTTAACTGGGGTTTCAGGCGGATGCTCGCGATGCCGGTGGGTGATATGTCGAGCGGTTTTCGCCTGTACCGGCGCGAAGCGATTGAGAACCTGGAAATCGAAGCGCGCAATTTTGAAGTGCAGGAGGAAATACTGGTCAAGGCCTACGGCCGCGGCTTCAGCGTGACCGAAGTGCCGTTCACCTATTTTCCGCGTGGCGCGGGAAGTTCGCACGCGAGAGTCCTGAGCTTTGGAATTGACCTCGCGCGTGCGGCGATCAAGCTGCGCACGATGAGGAACTCGACCGACTCGGCCGACTACGACGAGCGCGCCTTTTACAGCCCGATTCCGACGCGCAGTCTTCTCGAACGCCGCCGCCATCGAATAACCGTAGCGTGGGCGCGAGGCTCGGGTCGCGTGCTCGACGTCGGATGCGGATCGAGCGTCATCGTGCAGAGCCTCAACAACGTGGTCGGGATGGATATCAGCCTTCCCAAATTGCGTTTCCTGCGCCGTTGCGCGATACGGATGGTTCAGGGGACGGCCTTCGAGCTTCCGTTTCGTGACGAGTCGTTCGATTGCGTAATCGGTTCGCAGCTGATTGAGCATCTGCCGCGCGACGAAAAACCGTTCACCGAGATGCGCAGGGTGCTGAAGAGCGGCGGCACGCTGATCATCGCAACGCAGGATGGAGGGTCGCTCCCGGGATGGCGAATAACGGAACGGCTGTACGACTTGCTGACGACCAGCGCTTACCGTGATAGTCGCGTGACTCAATACACGCGCGGACAGCTCGAAGAAATTCTCGCGCGCTATGGTTTTTCGATTGAAGGAGCGGAATACGTGTCGCGCCGCGAACTGGTGATGAAATGCCGCAAGGTCTTGCCCGCCGCCGGAGTGGCTGAATCCGCTTCGCAGACCAACGCGGCCTGAAACCTGTACTACCTCGTTTACTGGATCTACTGGAGGAACCTGCGATGCCAAAAGCCAAGATGAGTGACGTGAGTCTGCACTATGACCTGCGCGGCTCGGGCGACCCGGTCGTGATGATAATGGGGCTGGGCGCAAGCTCCGCAGTCTGGGACCCGCGCCTGGTCGAGGAACTGGCGCAATCGTTCAAGGTTCTGACTTTCGATAATCGCGGAGTGGGGCAGAGCGACAAACCAGATATTCCGTACTCGCTGGAAATGTTCGCGGACGACACGGTGGACCTGATGGACGCGTTGGGTATCGAGCGCGCACATATTTTCGGCGTCTCGATGGGCGGAATGATCGCGCAGGAGTTCGCACTGAGGCATCCGGGGCGATTGGGAACGCTTACTCTCGGATGTACCACGGCGGGCGGTGCGCATGCAGTCCCGCCGCCGCCCGAATCGATGAAGATACTCACCGCGCCGCGCGACGGAGTCGCTCCGGACGAGATAATCCGCCGCGGATGGCCGCTCAGTTACACGCCCGATTTCATCCGCGACCATCGCGACGAACTCGAAGCCGCGATCGAACGGATACTCGAGCATCCCACTCCCCCGTACGCATTCACGCGACAGTTGGAGGCGACCTACACGCTCAAGACCTGGGATCGCCTGCCGGATATCAAGGCTCCGACGCTCGTGGTCACGGGCGCCAAGGACGTTCTGATTCCGGCGAAGAACTCCGAACTGTTGGCGGAGCGCATTCCGGGCGCACACCTGCAGGTCATTAAGGATTCGGGCCACGGCTTCATGCATCAGGGACGCTCCGAGTTCCTTCGCGTGTATGTGCCGTTTTTGAAAGAGCATCCGATTCAGGATTGAACGCACCGCGTCGAGTGCCTTCGCGCGATGCGAGCCTGCGAACGGAATTGAACGAGCGTCCGATTTGCCGCTGAATTGTACGCGTCAGCGTTGCCCCGCGCGGCTGTTGCGGGGGCTCGCGATGCGCTAAGTAATCTTGGGCAGTGGCCTCTTTTTACGATTTCGCCCAGGTTTGCCAGTCGCTCAGCCAGACCGGAAGCCGCATCCAGATGGCCGAGGCGGTCGCCGAATTCCTTTCCACGCTCGACGCCGACGAGGTTGAGTCCGCGGTGCGCTTCTTCATCGGACGCGCCGTGCCGATCGGAGAGGAAAAGCGTCTTCATGTAAGCGGTCGGGCGATTTGGAAAATCGTCGCCGCGATGACCGGCGGAGAAGACCAGGGCGAGGAAATTTTCGCCGCCGCGGAAGACTTCGGCGAGGCAATCGAGATGCTTTTGCGGCTTCGTCCGTCGGAGCCGGAGCCAACGCTTACTATCCGGGAAGTCGATTCCCGTTTTGCCGCTATAGCCGCAATCGAAGGTCCCCGTTCGCGCGCGCGCAAGCTCGAAGCGCTGCGCGAGCTTTTCGATCGCGCCGGGACGCTTGAGGGTAAGTACCTGACCAAGGTCCTTATTCGCGAGATGCGCCACGGGATGAGCGAGGGCATCATGCTCGAGGCGATCGCGCGGATGGCCGGGCGTCCAGTCGAAGACGTTCGCCGCGCGCACATGCTCGAAGGCGACCTCGGACGCGTCGCCGCTGCGTTTCGTCGCGGCGAAACGACGATGAGCATCGGGAGCGTCGCGCCGGAGCGGTCGGCATCCGATGAGGAACGTGCGCGGGCGCTCAAACCGCTTAAACCGATGCTGGCGCAACCGGCGCCCAATGTCGCCGCTGCATTCGACATTCTGCACGGGCAACTGGCGCTTGAGCACAAGCTCGACGGCGCCCGTCTGCAAATCCATCGCGTCGGCGACGAAGTGAAGATCTTCTCGCGGCGGCTCAACGAGATAACGCGAAGCCTGCCCGAGATAGGTGAACAGTTCCGCGCGTCAGACGCGCACGACTTTATCGTCGACGGCGAAGTAATAGCCGTTGATTCCGAAGGTCGTCCGCTCCCGTTCCAGGAGCTGATGAGACGGTTCGGTCGCCGGCGCGAAATCGAACGCGTGCGTGCCGAGTTGCCAATCAAACTCTATCTCTTCGACCTGCTCGGGCTCGACGGCGAGTTCTGGATAGACCGCCCGTACACTGAGCGCGTCGATGCGCTTCGCCGCGTCGCCCGTCAGGCAGGAGTCGAAACCGTCGGACGAATCGAGCCGCAAAGTCGCGAAGAGGGCGAGCGATTCTACCGTGAGGCCGTGGCGGCGGGATTCGAAGGCGTGATGGCCAAGTCGCTGTCGAGCAGGTACACGCCGGGAGCGCGCGGGCGCGGATGGCTCAAGATAAAGCGGGCGCATACTCTAGACCTGGTTATCGTCGCCGCCGATTGGGGCTACGGCAGGCGCAAGGGATGGCTCTCGAATTACCATCTCGCCGCCCGCGACGAACAGAACGGCGGCTTCGTCGAGGTCGGCAAGACCTTCAAGGGGCTTACCGACGAGGAATTCGAGGCGATGACCGAGCGACTTCGCGCCCTGACGATAAGCGAGGCGCACGGCAGCGTAAGCGTACGGCCGGAAACCGTGGTCGAGGTCGCATACAGCGATATCCAGCGAAGCCCGCGTTACCAAAGCGGCATGGCGCTTCGC
>JBJKQX010000260.1:0-4170 GCA_046704965.1 Binataceae bacterium (SeqCode) | reverse complement strand
CAATTCGACCGCGCTGTAGCGGTTGACCACTTTGGTACGCTGCTCGCGCGGCCATCCGTTTCCGCCCGCCGGCCACCAGTTGCCCTCGGGTTCTTCCTTTGCGTCCCAATCGATTTCGAAAAAGGCGCCGCCGGTGTCGGCGGGATGAAGCTGCATCACGTGGAAGATGTCGAGTTCGCGTTCCCATGCGATGCGGATGTTGAGAGAAAGTGCTCGCGCCTTGCGCGCCAGCTGAGTCTGATGGCTGTCGCACTGGCATATGACCATATAGCCGCCGTCGCCGTTGCGGCGCTTTAGATATCGGCCCCCGGCGGTGTTGTCACGGATTGGCGCGACCACCTCGATGAAATTTGTCCCCACCGGCAGAAGAGAATTCTCCAGCCCGAACTCGGCCACTCCGTCGTCCACGAAGCAGACCTCCAAGCCGAATATCGACCTCAGGTCCTCGATCACAGGCGAGAGTTTTTCGGCGACCAGGCATATCTGGCGAAGGCGTATCGGCATCTTTTCTCCTCTCGCAAAACTCGCTGCGGCCCCGGCCGCGACGGTTGGCGGGCACCCAACGCGCCCGGATTCAGTAATTGCCCGCGTACCAGAGCGCGAACTTCTGAAAGTCGGGCATCTTGTTGGCGTTCACGTCGGGATCGATCTTTATCTGCACGAGCGCAGGCTTCTTCGACTCGCGCGCACGTTTGATAGCAGGGGCGATTTCCTCGGTCTTGGTGCAAAACTCGCCGTGGGCGCCGAAACCCTTGGCGATCATGTCGAGACGCAAGGGAGTGGTTGTGCATTCCACGTTTCGCCCGATTTGCATCTTCTGCACCATCACTTCCATGCCCCAATGATTGTCGTCGTTCACGATAACCAGGATCGGCAGGTTGTGGCGGACCGCGGTTTCAAGCTCCATCAGGTTGAAGCCCAGCGCGGAATCGCCCGAGATGAGGCAGACACATCGGTCCGGACCGAAGTGAAGCTGGGCCGCGATCGCGTAGGGCAGGCCGGTGCCGAGATGGCCGAATTTCGAAGTCCAGAGAAATTCCGTGGAGCGCTGTTGTCCGTATGCCAGTTCAAAAAGCGCTGTCGCGCCGCCGTCGCGCACCACCACGGCGTCATCGGGAATCGCGTCGCGAACCGAGGCGATCGAGCGCCCCGGATGAATCGGAACCGAGTCTGGAGCTTCGTCCACCAGGCGCTGGCGCGTCTCTTCGTATTGACGTCGCCATTTGGCCAGTTCCTCGGGAGGATTGAACGGGACATGTTTCTCCAGGGCAGCGGTTAGCTGCGGAAGCACGACGCGCAGATCGCCCAGCAGAGCCAGGTCGAACTCGCGGTTCATCCCGACGGACGCGGCGTCGCGTTCGATCGTTATCCAGCGCTGGCGGTCCTTGGGCGCGAACTGTGGCGGCGCTCCAAAATGCAGCGGCTCGCCGACGCCCGAACCTACCGTTAGCACGCAATCAGCCGTGCGGCAGGCTTCGCCGCCCGAGCCGAGGAACGGCAGGACCTGCGGATGGGTCTCGGGCATAGCGCCGCGACCGCCAGGGCTCGGCACAACGGGGCATTTCAAAAGCTCGGCAAGCTTTCGGAATTCCTCGTGGACGCGAGCGGTATGGATGGCGGTGCCTGCAACGATCAGCGGAAGCTTTGCCGCGCGCAGTGCCTGCGCCGCCGCCTCGACGGCTTCGGTCGGCGCCGGTTGCGCCATCAGGCGATATCGCTCGGGCGGCTCGACCGGCGGAAAATCGCGCGTCTCACCCATCACGTCAGACGGGATTTCGATATAGACAGGACCTGGTCGGCCAGCCGTGGCCTGCCGAAACGCCTGATGTACGATCTCGTCGATTCGATGAGGCCCCTCGACCACCGCGGCGTATCGGGTAACGGGTTCGAACAGCCGAATCTGAGGGGTGAACTGGAAGCGGCCGTGCCGCACCGCGGAAAGCGCGCTGGATACGCGCTGGGTGCCGATGACGACGACAGGGATGCTCTCGATCCACGCGCACACCACGCCGGGAACAAGATTCGCCACGCCGGGGCCCATCCCGGCCATCACCACCTGCGGTCGGCCCGTTACCCTGGCAAGGCCGTCGGCCATGTGGACGCCTGCCGACTCGTGCCGCGGTGCGACAACCCTCATTCCAAGCTCGAGCGCGCGCCCGTGCACGGCGCTGTAGCTCGGGTCGGGAATCGAGAATAGTGTGTCGACTTTCTCCGCGTGAAACAGCTCAGCAAGTCGCGCTCCGACGGTCTGTTCAGCCATGGCAAACGTCTCCCATGTCGCCCCGTAGGCCAAGTCTCGTGCCGAACGCACGTGAAACCCGGTCCGGTCGGTCGGGACGAATATAACTCAGGTTGCGCGCTTGCCGTTAGCGCACGAGCACGCCCGCTGCGTTCGCTAATTTGCCGCACAACGCTGCGGGATGGCTTCGCAGATGCGCTCGCATACGGGACCACCCGCGCCACGACCCTATGCGAGCTTTCTCGCCACCGACGCGTATTCGTCCAGAAGCGGCAGCACCTTGTCGCGGCCTTCCGGTGGAAGCCTGAAGACCAGACGATGGAATCCCAGTTTGAGCAGTTCACGGGCGGTCTTTTCGTCGGTAACACCGAATGCAGTCAGCGAGAGTGACTCGAACGGTCGCCCCGCCTTGTCGGCGGCTTCGCGCAGTGACTTGATTCCGGCTCCAAGGTCGACGCCTGGCATCACAATCGGCATCCATCCGTCGCAGTATTCCGCCACGCGATCGAACGCGCGCTTGGTATGCGCGCCCAGAAGAACGGGCGGACCGCCGGGCTGAACCGGCTTCGGGTAGGACCAGATGGGATCGAAGTTGATGAACTCGCCGTGGAATTCGGCGGCCTCTTTGGTCCAGATTTCTCTCATCGCGAGAACCTTCTCGCGCACCACTTTCCAGCGCCGCTTGAAATCGACTCCGTGATTCTCCATTTCTTCGGCGTTCCATCCGCCGCCGATTCCAAAAATCATGCGACCGTTGGAGATCATGTCGAGCGAGGCGACTTCCTTTGCCGTCACGATTGGGTCGCGCTCGACGATAAGACAAATCGCGGTGCCGAGCTTGAGAGTTTTGGTAGCGGCAGCCGCCGCGCCGAGCGCGACGAAGGGATCATGAGTGTGCCAGTACTCCGGGGGTAGCTCGCCTCTGAAAAAGGGCGTCTTGCGCGAGGCCGGGATGTGCGTATGTTCGGGAAAAAACAACGATTCGAAACCGCGCTCTTCGGCTGCGACGGCCAGTTCAACTGGCTGAATCGCATAGTCGGTCGGGAACATTACCACGCCAAAAGTTGCCATAGGTTTCTCCTTGTCCAACCCTGAACGGATTGCGTCACGCTGCGTCGGTGCGAAAACAGCCGCGAATTCCTCCCGTAGCTGTCGCAAGGTCTTTTTCCAATTTCGCCGGCAGCATAGCCTAGTCGATAATCGCCGGTCCTCGAAGAGCGCAACGGACATTTGGAGAAGAAGCGAACCATGAGCGAATCGACCACGCCGCTTACAAAGTCACCCGCATGGAAGGCTCTACAGGCCCACTACCAACAAATCCGCGACGTCCATCTGCGCTCCCTGTTCAACGACGACCCGACGCGCGGTGAGCGCCTGACGGTTGAGGCCGCCGGACTTTATCTCGACTACTCCAAGCATCGTGTGACCGACGAGACGATAGGCTTGCTGATTAAGCTCGCGGAGCAGGCCGGACTTCGCGCGAAGATCGACGCGATGTTCCGTGGCGAGAAGATCAATCTGACTGAGCAGCGCGCAGTCCTGCACGTCGCGCTGCGCGCGCCGCGCGACGAATCGATCACGGTCGACGGCGAGGACGTGGTGCCGAAGGTTCACGCGGTGCTCGACGCGATGGACCGCTTTGCCCGGCGGGTTCGCGACGGCGAGTGGAAGGGCCACACCGGCAAGCGAATCCGCAACGTCATCAATATCGGAATCGGCGGCTCGGACCTGGGACCGGTGATGGCCTACGAGGCGTTGCGCAATTACAGCGATCGCAACCTCACCGTTCGCTTCGTCTCCAACGTTGACGGGACAGATTTCGTCGAGGCGACGCGCGACCTCGACCCGGCGGAAACGCTTTTCATCGTGTCTTCGAAGACGTTTACCACGCTTGAGACGATGACCAATGCGCGCAGCGCGCGCGATTGGTG
>JBJKQX010000259.1:0-2935 GCA_046704965.1 Binataceae bacterium (SeqCode) | reverse complement strand
ATCGAGAAGGTGACCCCGAGCGTGCCGCTCCCCTCCCACACCCGCTTCGTGTCCGTATCGGCCGCCAAGAGCGACCGTCCGGACCTTTCGACCGCTGCCAAGGTGGTCTCGGGGGGCCGGGCTTTAGCAGGCTGTTGAAAAACTTGGCGATTCGGGCAAATTAGGCATTATCCGGCGCACGATTGAGGTTCTCCGATGCGTGGAACAGATTCTAAGCAGGAAGCGATGTTCAGCTACGTCTCCCCGGAACAGCGGGTTCCGGCGAAGCATCCGCTGCGGCCGATCCGCGCGATGATCTCCGAGGCGCTGGCGCAGATGGATAGGCGGTTTGAGAAGCTCTATTCCCAGACGGGCAGACCCTCCATTGCGCCGGAGCGGCTGATTCGGGCGCTGCTGCTGCAGGTTCTGTATTCGATCCGCAGCGAACGGCTGCTGGTCGAGCAGCTCGAGTACAACCTTCTGTTCCGATGGTTCGTCGGGCTGTCGGTCGATGAGCCGGTGTGGGATCACTCGACGTTCAGCAAGAACCGCGATCGGCTGCTCGAGGCGGACATCGCGCGCGAGCTCTTCGAAGCCATTGTCGAGCAGGCTCGAATGGCTGATCTTCTGAGCGATGAGCATTTCAGCGTCGACGGCACGATGATCGAGGCGTGGGCATCGCACAAGAGCTTCCGACCCAAGGACGGCTCTGGCGGTCCTGGCGCAGGCGGCGGGCGCAATGAGGCGCGCGACTTTCGCGGTGAGCAGCGCTCGAACGATACGCATGCTTCCACGAGCGACCCTGAGGCAAAGCTGTATAGGAAGAGTGCCGGGACGACCGCCAAGCTCGCCTACCTCGCTCATGCCGTGAGCGAGAACCGCCATGGCCTGATTGTCGCCGCGCAGGTGACGCAGGCGAGCGGCACTGCCGAGCGCAGCGCTGCGATCGACATGCTCGGTGAGCTGTCCGGCCCGAAGCGTTGCACCCTCGCAGCGGATAAGGGCTATGACACGCGCGAGTTCGTCCGGCAAACCCGCGAGCTGAACGTCACTCCGCACGTCGCGCAGAACGTCGAGCGACGCGGTGGCTCGGCTATCAATGCCCGCACGACCCGCCATGCCGGATACGCCCTGAGCATCAAGGCACGCAAGCTCATCGAGGAGTCCTTCGGTTGGGCGAAGGACATCGGACTTCTGAGGCGACCGAAGATGCGAGGCCGCAGGAAGATCGAGTTCGCTACGCTCCTGACGTTCACCGGCTACAACCTGGTGCGTATGCGCAATCTTCTCGCACCGGGGTTCACGTAGCCCGGGGGCCATCTTGAGCGACAAGGTGATCGAAATGTCCACCCAACCAGGCAACGGAGCCTCCCCAGGCAAGGATCGCAAGGCCAGAACGGTCGAGATCGACCTCGGAAGGATTGCTCGACGAGCGTTCACAGGGTGTCAGACGCCTCGATCACCGGGTTTTTCATCAGCCTGTTAATGCGCCAGATCCGGAATCAGAAGCTGACGGTGGCTCTCATGTAGTAATACCCCCCGTTGATACCGAAGGGTGAGAACATCGGATACTGGAAGACTCCCTGGACGTCGCCATAGGCGAAGCTATTGTAGTGGGCAAGCAGTACTGCGTTGTACTTGCTCGGGTACCGGTCGAACAAGTTCAGCGCTCCCGCGCTCAGGGTAAGGTGCCGCAAGAGTCGGTAGCTTACGTCGAGATCCGTGATCGGAGTAACGCCGATCGTTGAGTTGAACCATTCCACGGCGCCAGTCGGGTTATCGCCATTGTCTCCGTTCCATTCCGAACTCTTTCGGAAGACTTGCTCCTCTAGCCGCACCGATAACCCCCTCAGCGTCCACAGCGCACCGAGATTGATCTCATAGCGTGGGCGCGGTGTGGTGAGTTCCGAAAGCGCCGTGGCATTATACAGAGACAACCCGCTCAACTCTGACGGCGCTGCAGGAACCTTGGTGATCTGCGTCTGGTTGTAAGTGGCGCGCACTGACCAGTCAATGTGGCCGAAGTGATAGTCGTTTAGGAATTCAAACTTCAGACCCACACCACGCGTGTGAGTGTCGATACCGTTGGCAAACAGGGTGACGCCGGTCGATCCGCTTGCGAGAACAGAGGGAACGAGCTGGTTGCCGCTGGCAATGATGGCGGCATTGACGGCGGCAGCCGAGGGCTGCGCTACTCCGAAAAGTGTCCCGTAGAGATTGCCTGTTGCGACAATTCGGTTCGTGACATTGATCTGGTAAAGATCGAGGGTGGCGATCATTCTGCGCGAGGGCTGCCAGACGAGCCCGAAACTGTAATTCATTGAATGCTCTGGCCTCAGACCGTCACCGAGGCCGAGCAGTGCGGCCGCCGACGAGTCAGGCGCAAGCTGCACGAAAGCTGTCCCGACCTCGACGTTGGTCGAGGTGTAGTATTCCTCCGCCAGCGTGGGCGCACGGAAGCCACTGCTCACAGTGCCACGAAGCGCCAGCCGTGCAGTGATAGCGTATCTGGCCGAAAGCTTGCCAACGGCCGCGCTACCCACGTCGCTATAGTGGTCGTACCGACCAGCCACATCGATCCGCAGCGGCGTGGTCGGTCGTGCCGCAAGGTCTACATACACGGCCTCGGCGTCTCGGTCGTGTGTTGCGGCGGCGCTGGGTGGATAGCCAGGATACCCCTGAGCGCCACCGTGGAGGTATGAGAGCGGGATGCCGGCTCCGATCCCGTAGCTGCCACGTCGATATTGCAGACCAAACGCCGCATCGAGTGGGTCTGCCAGACCAACGCCGAAGGCACGATTCACGTCTAGATTCGCGACCCATTGAGTCGACTGCAGGTAACCGTCATAAAAATTCAGCGGCTGCGGCCGGCCAGTGCTCGCGTATTCCGCCTGATTGACGGAATTGAACGAGTAAGCATCGAATTGATCGCGCCCATAGGTGCTGCTAAGGTCCC
>JBJKQX010000258.1:0-9383 GCA_046704965.1 Binataceae bacterium (SeqCode) | reverse complement strand
GTGTTCATCAGCGCAGAAAGTATCGCGAAGAACCAGCGCCTGATCGCGGAGACGTTCTATCCCGCTCCGTCCTGAGACGTATACGGAATCGTCCTCTTGATGCTGCTGCGCCGCGCCCCGCATCTGCGGAGCGCGGCGCGCTATCTTTCACACCTTGTGCGAACGCTGGATTCGGGAGTCCAGCGTTCGTGTGTTCAGCAATTCATCCCTGCCATCACTGTGCGGTCGCATCCGGCGCGCTGACCCGCTCGCCCGGAACCTGACTGATCACAGCGTTGATTCGCTACCTCCCCCGGACAGCTCTCTGAGGATTTCTCCGACAAAGTGCTTGGCGTCGCCAAACAGCATCAGCGTCCTGTCCATGTAATAGAGCTGATTGTCGATGCCGGCGAAGCCCGCACTCAAGCTCCTCTTGATGACCATCACGGTGCGCGCCTTTTCCACCTCGAGAATCGGCATGCCATAGATGGGGCTGCCCTGATCATTGCGGGCGGCCGGGTTCGTCACGTCGTTGGCGCCAATTACGAGGGCGACATCCACTTGTGGAAAATCGGAATTGGCCTCCTCCATGTCGAGCAGCTTGTCGTAAGGAACGTCGGCCTCGGCCAGAAGCACGTTCATATGTCCGGGCATCCGGCCCGCCACGGGGTGGATTGCAAACTTCACGTCCACGCCTTTTCTTGTCAGTACGTCAAAAAGCTCTTTTACCCTGTGCTGAGCCTGAGCAACCGCCATCCCGTAACCGGGAACGATCATCACTGCGTTCGCCGCACTCAGGATTGCCGCGGCTTCTTCGGGGCTTGCGCTATGAGCGGTCTTCTCTTCCGTGTCTCCCGCGGCGGAAACCTGGAGTTGGCCGAACGCGCCGAACATCACGTTCGTGAACGATCGGTTCATGGCGCGGCACATGATTACCGAGAGGATAAAGCCCGAAGCTCCATCGAGCGCCCCGGCCACAACCAGCACCTTGGTATTGAGCACGAATCCAAGCAGTGCGGCGGTGAAACCGACATAGGAGTTCAGCAGCGAGATAACGGTCGGCATGTCGGCGCCGCCTATCGGCGTAACCAGCAGCACGCCAAACCCGAGCGAAACAGCGACCATTATGGGGAACAGGAACGTGTAGGTCGGATGAAGGATCAGGGTGATCGCGAGAACGATAGCTGCGCCCAACACCGACAAGCTGACGTAGTTCTGCCCCTTGTAGACTATAGGTCGTTGTGGCAGAAGCTCCTGCAGCTTGCCTGCCGCGATCAAACTCCCCGTGAAACTGAGTGAGCCGATGATCACTTCGAGCGCGATCTCCGTCATCTCGAATTTCGAGACGTGCGGGAGTCGCATGTAGTACTCTGAAATCCCGATCAAGGCAGCAGCCAGCGCGCCAAAGGCATGGCTCATCGCGGTCCGCTGAGGGACGGCGGTCATATGGACCAGGCCAAGCGGAATTCCTATCATGGCGCCGATCAACAGCGCGATGATTATCCACCTGAACTGTACGAGTTCGGGATTGAAAAACGTCGTAGCGACCGCCAGTGCAGCTCCAATTTCACCTGCCAACACGCCGCGACGTGCGGTAGCCGGGGAACTGAGCCATTTTATTGACAGGATGAAGAGGACGATGGCGGTGATGTATGCAAAGTCAGTCAGATAATGCGCCGATTGCAGCGGGAGTCCAGTGATTGAGCCGGTCATTGGTTTTTGCGTCCACTAAGTTTGAACATCCGCAGCATACGGTCGGTAATGAGAAAACCGCCGACCATGTTGCTGAACGCCGCAGCGACCGCGATCGCACCGAGAACCTCGGAAAGCGCGGTGCCCTTACGTCCGGCAATGATGATGGCAGCGACCACGACAATCGCGTCCAACGCGTTGGTCAAAGCCATCAACGGGGTATGCAGTAGCGGTGAGACGCGTCGGATAACCTCGAATCCGACAAAGGCTGCCAACACGAAAACGTACAGGTTTGAAATGAAACCCGGGGGCACATCTCCCTCCTTCAGCTTAACGCTGCTGTTATGCAACGGCGGGAACAGAGCTATTCAGTCACCACCGCGGCCCAACCCTCAACCCTCACTGCGTATATCTACTGCGCAGTTCGACTTGGTAAAGAGTAAAACTCCCGTACTCTATCGTGGACAACTTCTCCACCTCGCGTCACGAGCGTTTCCCGAGTGATCTCGTCCTCCAGATCCAACTCGGTCTTGCCATCCTTGAACAGATGAAGCAGAAACGCCGTCATGTTACGCGAGTACATATGACTTGCGTGATACGGTACGCCGCTGGCCATGTTGACGTAACCAACAATGTTCACGCCATGTTTAACTACTATGTCGCCAGCTTCCGTCAATTCGCAGTTGCCGCCGCGCTCGGCTGCCAAATCAACGATCACCGAGCCGGGCGCCATCCCTTTTACCATTTCCTCCGTTACCAGGATCGGCGACTTCTTGCCCGGAATGACGGCGGTGGTAATAACTATGTCGCTTTCGGCGATAACTTTTCCTAGCAGCTCTCGTTGCCGTTGATAAAAGCTTTCGTCCTGCGCGGTTGCGTAGCCACGCGCATCCTGAGCGTCCTTGGCCTCGATTTCCAGTTCGACGAAACGGGCGCCCAGACTTTGCACTTGTTCCTTTACGGCGGGACGCACATCGTATGCTGAGGCGACAGCATTAAGCCTGCGTGCAGTTGCAATAGCTTGCAGCCCGGCGACTCCCGCTCCAACCACGAGGACGCGCCCCGGTGTGATCGTTCCTGCCGCCGTGGTCAACATCGGCAGAAACCGCGGCAGAGTATCAGCAGCCAGCAGGACCGCCTTGTAACCGCACACCGTTGACATCGACGAAAGGGCGTCCATGCTCTGTGCCCGGGTGATCCGCGGCATCAGCTCGACGCTCATCGCGGAAACGCCTTTGGCCGCTATGTCTTGAATTGTCTGAACGTTGCCCAATGGGCGGAGGAACCCGAGAAGATACTGGTTGGGACGGTACAGCGGGACGTCTTCGCTACCTGTCTTGTCGTTCGATCCGTAGCATAGAACCTGAACGACCACATCCGCCGCACCGAAAACTTCCGTTCGGCTCGAAACCAGCTCGGCGCCTTTTTCACGGTATGTTTCGTCGGGATAACCTGCGGCGACACCGGCGCCGGCTTCAATCACTACTTTAAAACCGGCCTTGGTGAGGTTGGGTACTGAGGCTGGGACAATCGCCACCCGGCGTTCCCCGGGGTAGCTTTCCTTCGGGATGCCTACGATCATGACGCTTCCTTGTTCCGCGCGTCCATCTGCCACGGCCCTTCACACGACACGACTGGTTCGTGTTGTTATCAATCAACTGTCAACTGTTTCTGGGCATATGTCCAACACTAAACTGAGATTTCCCATTTTACCTTTTCATGCACGACCTTACTTAGGCGGTAAAGGCTCTGCTGTCAACTCGCGGCGCGTTGTGCTTGTAAAACGAAACGCTGCAGCGTTTGCGAAGCGGGTCGCAAACCGCTCTATCTGAGTAAGCTCCGCGCGTCGTCACACAGCTCTCACGTCGAAGGTCGTGCGTACGCAAAGCCGATCGGATTGCTCATTGGCGCTTGTTCGAGCGTCGATTCGTCCTGCGGCTTCTATGCCCATGGTGGCGCTTCGCATAAATTTATTAGGAATAGTCCCACCGTCGCCTATGCGCGTTTAGGCGGTACGCTATGCACTCTGCTGACTATCGGGCAGACAAGCGTCCCGGCGCTTTGGTGCTTTTGACTGGAGCTACCGGTTACGTGGGTAGCCGGCTTCTCAAGGAGCTGGAAAGGAAGCGTGTGCAGGTTCGCTGTCTCGTGCGCAGGCCCGAGTCGATGCGCGAGCCGCCCGCGCCGGGAGTCGAGGTCGTACGCGGCGACGTTCTGGATCCGGACAGCCTTGCCGCCGCGCTCAAAGGCGTGGAGGCCGCATACTACCTAGTGCATTCGCTCGCGCAGGATAGCGGATTTGAACTCACGGATCGCCGAGCAGCGGAAAATTTCGCCGCTGCGGCCAGCAACGCCGGCGTTGGACGAATAATCTACCTTGGCGGATTGGCAGAATCCGAGTCCGGGCTCTCCGCTCATCTCAGGAGTCGCCACGAAGTAGGCGAGGTTCTCCGCTCCTCGGGAATCCAGGTAATCGAGTTTCGCGCCTCGGTGATAATCGGTTCGGGAAGTCTTTCTTTCGAGATGATACGCGCGCTCACCGAGCGGCTCCCGGTGATGATTACGCCCCGCTGGGTATCGATAAAGACGCAACCCATCGCGATCGACGAAGCTCTGCAATATCTGATCGCATCGCTCACGATACCGCTCACGGGGTCTCAGGTGTTCGAGATCGGCGGTTCCGAAGTGGTTTCGTACGGCGACATGATGCGCGAATACGCACGCTGTCGCGGTCTCCGGCGATACCTGATCCCTGTTCCGGTTCTGACGCCACGACTCTCGAGCCTGTGGTTGGGACTGGTGACCCCCATGTATGCGCGGGTGGGGCGAAAGCTGATCGACAGCATCCGGCATTCAACCGTGGTGCGAGACGAGAGTGCCCGGCGCGTCTTCGGCGTCCGTCCGAGCGGCGTGCGCGAAGCGATAGCCGAGACCCTCCGCGCCGAGGACCGGCAGCTTGCCAGCATCCGATGGTCCGACAGGTTCGGGCCACCGCATGCGGATGGCGAAACGGTATCGACACGGATGGCGGGCCGCGTGATCGAATCGCGCGCGGTCAAAGTTGACGTTTCTCCCAGCTGCGCGTTTGCCCCGATAAGGAAGATTGGCGGAGCGCGCGGATGGCTTTACGGCAACTGGTTGTGGCGGCTTCGCGGAGTCGCGGACGCGATGGTCGGAGGTGTCGGGATGCGCAGGGGGCGGCGCGATCCCGAAACCCTCAGGGTTGGCGACACGCTCGATTTCTGGCGCGTCGAGCGCTTCGAGCCGAACAGGAAACTCACACTTGTCGCGGAAATGAAACTCCCGGGACGTGCATGGCTTGATTTCGAGGTTGAGCCCGACGCAAAAGGGTCGATCATCCGTCAGACTGCGATCTTCGATCCGCGCGGACTGGCAGGTCTGCTCTATTGGCATGCCACCTATCCTCTGCACCGGATGGTGTTTGCTGGGATGCTGCGCGAGATAGCGACCGTGGCGACGCGCGAAGCAGCGGCAGTCTCCGGACGTCGGGCTTCCGCTTCTTCGACCCGCTCCAGGAGAAGAACGCGCCCGGCCCACTAGGCGGCGTCAGCTTTCCCGGTCATGCCGGGCTGTGGCGCGACGGACAGCATCTCGTCCGCTGACCATTCCTAGGGTCGGTCGATACCGTTACCGCATCATGTTAGTCTTTGGCGCCGTGGAGGTCGGATTGAGGCGGTGACGATGGCGTCACAAACGCTGGCGGGCGGCGAGGTTTCCTTCTCCCGGTCCGACGAACGGACGCTTACGATCCAACTGTCCGGTTCGTGGCGGCTGAGGCGCGGGGTGTCGGCGGCCTCCGCGGTAGAAGCCGAACTGCGAAAGTCGCCGGTTCCGGGGCGCGTGGTTTTCGACGCGCGCGACCTCGGCGAGTGGGGCAGCAGCCTGCTCGCTTTCCTCATCAAAGTCACCGAGTCATGTTCCAGCCTGGGGATAGAAGCGGACCTCTCCGGGTTGCCGGAAGGATTGGTTCGCCTGCAGGGACTGGCACTGGCGGTGCCCGAGCGTGAAGGCGCGCGTGTCAGCGGCGCGGGCGGTGGTCTGGTCGAGCGGTTTGGCCGTTCCGTGCTGGAGTACTTCGGCGGGGCGGTTGATTTTTTAAACTTTTTCGGCCTGGTCTCGCTCGCCTTCTGGGCGCTGCTTCGCGGCAGGGCACGCTTCAGGCATTCCGACCTGATGCTGACGGTGCAGGAGTGCGGCGCCAACGCATTCGGAATCGTAACCCTGATAAGTTTCCTGGTCGGCACGATCCTCGCCTTCATGGGCGCGGTCCAACTCGAACAGTTCGGCGCAACAGTTTATATCGCGAACCTGGTCGGTATCGGGATGCTTCGTGACATGGGCGCGATGATGACCGGCATCATCATGGCAGGGCGCACAGGGGCGGCATTCGCCGCGCAACTGGGCGCGATGAATGTCAGCCAGGAAATCGACGCGCTTACCACCACGGGCATCTCTCCGATCGAGTTTCTCGTGTTGCCGCGAGTGATCGCGCTTACGCTGATGATGCCGCTGCTTTGTCTGTATTCGGACTTTGTAGGGATTCTTGGTGGCGCGGCGGTCGGCAGCGGCATGATGGGCCTGTCTCTAGTCGGTTACTTCCACGACACCATACACGCGGTCACGCTGGGCGAACTGTTCGGCGGACTTCTGAAGAGCGTGGTTTACGGCGTCATAATAGCGGTGGTCGGATGCCTGCGCGGGTTCCAGTGCTCGGGCAGTTCATCGGCGGTCGGCGACGCGGCAACCGCTGCGGTAGTAAGCTCGATTGTTTACATCGTGGTTGCCTGCGGCCTGTTCGCCTTAATCTTCTATGTCCTCGGAATCTGAGTTCAAACGGCCAGCAATGGACACCCCGCAACGCCCGCTTGCCTCTTCGCCCTCCACCGGCGCTCCGCATATCGAGGTGCGAGGCCTGACAATGGCTTACGGGCAGTTCGTGCTGATGCGGGATCTGAACTTCCGCATACGCCGCGGTGACGTGTTCGTGATCATGGGCGGCAGCGGATGCGGCAAGAGCACGCTGCTGCGCCACATGATTGGTCTGAAAGAACCGGCGGCGGGCGACATCCTCTACGACGGAGTCAGCTTCACCAAGGCGCTGCCCGACGCGCGCGAGCGTATGCTCCGGCGATTTGGGGTGCTCTATCAGAACGGCGCGCTGTGGAGTTCGATGACGCTCGCGCAGAACATCGGTCTGTCGCTCGGCGAGTTCACCGACCTCAGCCCCTCGGAGATTCGTGAGATTGCTTCGCTCAAGCTCGCGCTGGTGGGCCTGAAGGGCTTCGAGGACTACTACCCGAGTCAGATAAGCGGTGGGATGCAGAAGCGCGCGGGCTTGGCCCGCGCGATCGCGCTCGATCCGGAAGTCCTGTTTTTCGACGAACCCTCGGCAGGGCTGGACCCGGTTAGCGCGCGACTGCTCGACGATCTGATACTGGAGTTGCGCGCGAGCCTAGGCGCCACGGTCGTTGTGGTGACGCACGAGCTTGCGAGCATCTTCGCCATTGCCAACAACAGCGTCTTTCTCGACGCGGACAGCCGCACGATGATTGCCGGTGGGGACCCGAAGAAGCTGCTCGAAGAGTGCGAAGATCCTCGCGTGCGCCGCTTTCTGACTCGAGGAGAGCAGGACAACAAGCCAACGGGAATTCATGGGTAAGAAAGTCAGCCCTACACTGGTCGGAGCGTTTGTGCTGGGCGCGCTTGGACTCGCCATCGTGGCCGTGGTGGCGTTGGGCTCAGGGCAGCTCTTCCGCAGAACCTACACCTACGTCCTGTTCTTCAACAGCAACGTGAACGGGCTTCGTGTCGGGGCTCCGGTCAAGTTTCGCGGAGTCGAGATAGGGTCGGTCAAAGCGGTGCTTCTGGGCCTGCCCGGGATGCGCGACGGTAAGAATCAGCATCTCTCCAACCTGCGCATTCCGGTGCTGATCGAACTGGATCCCGACAAGATCGGCGACGACAGCCCAATCGCTTACCTGAGCCGTCCGTCGGGGGTTAAACGCGCGGTGGCCGAGGGTCTGCGGGGGCAGCTTCAGACACAGAGCTTTGTGACAGGATTGCTCTACGTCGACCTCGACATGTACCCGAATACGCCGGTGAAATACTTTCTCGGTTCCCGCTCGCCGTATCCGGAGATACCCACCGTGCCCACCACTCTGGAACGGGCGCAGGTGACGCTGGAGAAGCTGTTCACCCAACTCGAAAAAATCGACTTTAATGCATTGATTGCTTCGATGACCCACACCGCCAACGCGATCGACCAGTTCACCCGCTCGCCCAAACTGAAGCAGGGGCTCGACGCTCTCAGTCAGGCCGCTGTCAATCTCAATCGCGCCTCGGTCAGTATCAGGAAGGTATCGGCCGAGATTAGCACGCAGGCGGGCCCCATCGCTTCGGACCTGCGTGCCACTTCCAAAAGCGCGAGCGCGGCGCTTAATCAAATGCAGAGCACTTTGAAATCCGTCCAGGTTTCGATACAGCCCGGCTCTCCCCTCAATTACCAACTCGTTCAGACGCTGCACCAGTTGTCGTCCGCGGCGCGCGCGATGCGTGAGCTGGCCGACTATCTGCAAAGAAATCCCAGTGCCGTAGTGCGCGGAAAGTCTTACTCAGGGAGCGGGCAATGAAAATGCGACGAATTGCCTGCCTGTGCGCCGTGTCCGTCCTGGCGATTGCCATGTGCGGATGCACGATACTTGCGCCGACGCCCGACCTCTCACGTTTTTTCGTGCTGACGGCGGTTGCAGACTCACACGGATCCACGTTGCCCGCAAGTCGCAGGTCGAAACTCACTATCGGTCTTGGCCCGATCGGCTTTCCCGCCTACCTTGAGCGGCCCGAGATGGTTACGCGCGTCTCCCCAAATCGCCTCGAACTATCGCAGAAAAATCTATGGGCGGAGCCTCTCAAGAGGAATTTCACGACGGTGCTGTCCGCGGACCTGTCGGCGGACCTCGGCGACGCTCAGATGGTGCAGTATCCGTGGTACGCGACGACCCATATGGATTATCAGGTCAAGGTCAGCGTCGACCGCTTCGAGAGCACCGGTCACGGAAACGCGCGACTGGTGGCACGATGGGAAATATGCGCTCCCGCCGGCGTCCGGATCCTTGTCTCATCTAGCAGCAATATCATCATGCCGAGCCAGTCCGCCGGAGCGTCGGCCAAGGCCGCCGCTCTAAGCAAAGCTATAGCCAAACTCAGCGCTCAGATAGCGCGCGCGCTCAAGGCGTTACCTGGCACCCCGAAAGAGACCCGGGGCCGGCAGGCGACTTGAGCGCGCGCGTCAACCTTCCCGGAGGCCGGAAAACCCTCCGGGGCTTTCCGTTCTATTGGCCGAGACGTCGCAGAGCGTCGGTCGAGCAATAGGCCTTGTAAAGCGATTCCTTGTCAAAGGTGGTCGGGTAGCCGCCCTCGACTTCCGGGATCAACTGTATGCGCGACATCTTCTCCGAGCGCAGGTCCATCGCGTGCAAGTACGACCATGCCCAGAAGTTCTTGGGCACGGAGTCGCGCCAGGGCATTCCGGGCTTGCGCACAAAAGTGCCGTAGCCCGTTTCATGCTGATGGTACGGTTTGCCGTCGTGGCCGTAGCCAACCATCGTCATGGGGTTGAGCGTGCGCGCATCATACCAGACCCGCTTTTTGGAGTATGGGCAGTCGCTATATCCGGTCGGACTGAGTTCGGC
>JBJKQX010000257.1:0-10471 GCA_046704965.1 Binataceae bacterium (SeqCode) | reverse complement strand
AGCGAGCCGATGACATTCGACGAAGCGGGGCGCTTTGACGATCGAGCGCAGGTGCCTGACGGCGGGGTTGAAGCGTTCCAGATGCCCGATCTGAAGAATTCGCCCCGAGCGCCGGGCCGCCGCGACCAGCGATCGCGCCTCCTCGATGGTCGTAGCGATCGGTTTTTCCAGCAGCACGTGATAGCCCGCGGCCAGCAGATGGGACGCGATGTCGTGGTGCGTCACGCCGGGCGAGGCAACCGTAACGATGTCGATGTCGTCGCCCAGCTCGCGATAGTCGGAGAGAGCCCTCGCGTCGTATGCCGACGCGACCGAGGCCGCGCGCTCAGGGTCAATATCGACCACGCACGAGACCTTTACGCCCTCCAGTGCGGCGTATTTGGCAGCGTGAAGCGACCCGAGCCTGCCTGCTCCGACCACTGCGGCTCGCAACTCACTCATGGCCGTAAACCGTCACGTTCGATTTACGCACCAGCTCAAAGGTGCGTTCGCGTTCGAGGACAAGACATTTGCCCGCCTCGACGCCGATCATTGCCGCCCCGATAGAGGCCAGAAGCTCGATCGTATCGGGGCCGATCGCGGGCCGGTCGAAGCGCAAATCCTGGCCGGGTTTTGAGACTTTGGCGATCACCAGACCCTTGCCCGAAAGGGCTTCCGCGCGCCTCAGCGCCGCGTCGGTTCCTTCGATCGCCTCAACCGCGGCCACCACGCCTTCGCGCACCGCCACCGTCTGCCCGATGTCGAATGCGCCGAGGCTCCGTGCCACCTCGAAGGCCAGGTTCAGGTCGGCGATCTGCCGGGAATCGGGCTCGGGTCCGGCCATCAATCCCTGTTCGACGAGCGCATTCTCGAGCATCGGTACCGGATCGATTACCGGGATTCCCTCGGATTCTATCTCGCCCGCAATCGCGCGGAGCACCGAATCGTCACTCCAACGGGTTATCCCGGCGAGCATCCTGAGCGCCCGTTCGTCGGGCGCAAACGAATCCTTCAGGCGTGCGCGCGAAATCCCTCCCGCCATCGCGGCTTCGGCCACGCCGGCGCCCTTGAGCGTATCGATAATCTTTTGCAGTTCGCCGACCTTCACCCATGCGATATCGTCCACATGGTCGGCGAGTTCGGGGCGCGTTTCGCCACTGTGCGCGGCGGCAACAACTCTCATTCCGCGACGGCGGGCGGCTGATGCCACCTCAATCGGGAAGATTCCGTTACCCGCGATGATTCCGAAGCTATTCACGTTCGCGACCGACGACGCCGCGCTCTGAACCCTTTATGAAGGCAACCAGACGTTCAACCTCTGGAACGCCCGAGTGTTCGACAAGGACCTGGCGAAGGGCTTCTTCGCGTAAGACCTTGGAGTAGAAGAGCGTGCGTATGGCGCTTTTTATGGCAGCCACGGCCTCGGGCTTGAAGCCGCGCCGTTCCAGTCCGATGTCGTTGATCCCGACCAGCCGCGCCCTGTCGCCCGCCACCATCGAGTAAGGCGGTACGTCCTGCGCCACCTTCGACCCGGCAGCCACCATCGCATGCGCGCCTATTCGCGTGAACTGATGGATTCCGCACATCCCCGCGGTCACCACCCATTCCTCGAGTACGCAGTGGCCTGCTATTTCGGTCGAATTGGCAAGGATCGAATGGTCGCCGATGTGGCAATCGTGGGCAACGTGCACGTAGTTCATCACCAGCACGCTGTTGCCGATTCGGGTGACCATGCCGCCGCCCTCGGTTCCGCGATGGATGGTGCAGAATTCACGAATCTTGTTGTCGTCGCCGATTTCGACGCGCGAATCCTCGCCGCGATACTTGAGATCCTGCGGTGCGGCGCCGATGGATGAGAACTGAAAGAGGTGATTTCGTGCCCCGAGCGTGGTGTTGCATTCGATCACGGCGTAGGGACCTATCACCGTGTCGGGGCCTACGTTGACGTTCGGGCCGATTACGACGCCCGGACCGATCTTGACCGATGAATCGAGTTCAGCCCGGGGATCGATTAAGGCACTCGGATGTATGCGGCCGCCTATGACGCTTTCTCCTCGCCTACTTCCATGGCCGACAACTCGGCTTCCACCGCCAACTCGCCGTCCACGCGCGCTTCGCCGTGCATCTTCCATAGCGGCCGATGGTGTTTGAGGATGGTGACTTCCATCTCGAGCCGGTCTCCAGGCACCACCCGACGACGAAACCGGACCTTGTCGAGTCCGGTTAGCATGAACAGCTTCGGCGGCTCGGCGCTGATTTGCCCAAGCGCCAAAATGGCGGCCGACTGGGCCAGCGCCTCGACGATCAACACACCGGGCATCACCGGATTTCCCGGAAAATGCCCGGTGAAGAACGGCTCGTTGATGGTGACGTTCTTTACCGTGCGCGTCCTGCCGTCGCCCATCTCCAGCACCCGGTCAACGAGCAGAAACGGGTAGCGATGGGGCAGGAGACGGAGCAGCCGGTCGAGCTCGGCGCGGTTTGCCTGGGTAGCCACGAATCGCCCTATTTCGAAATGGTCGAACGGCGCGCGGCTGCGGCTCCAAAGGAGCTAGGTGACGAGAACCCGGTTTTGCTGTTCGCCGTACCGCTCAGAGCGCCGGGCTTCACATGCATCGCGTTGTAATCCCGGATTACCTCACTGGTGATGTTGATGCTGGGCGCACCCCACAGGATGGAGCCTTTTTCCACCACCATCGTATAACCCTTGCGCTTGGCGATCTGACGAACCACCTGGGCGAGATCGCTCACAATCCGCCCTGTCATCTGATTATCCTTCTGCGCCAAATCCTCGCGATAGTCCTGGTATCTGCGCCGAAAATCCCGCATTTTTGACTGCAGATTGTCAGCCAGATTCTGGCGCTCGTCGGGCTTCATCAGCATGCCTTTCTGCTGTAGCTCGTTCTTGAGCGCCTGGATCTGTTGCTCCTCTCTCTTCAGTTTTCCTTCGGCAGACCGAACCTCGATCTTGAATTGAGCTTTTGCCTGCTTGCCCGCATTACATTCATTCAAGGCCTGTTGGATATCGACGTAGGCCAGTCTTACCTCAGCCATCGCCGGCATAGCCGTGAGAAGCGTCGCGAGAAGCGTGATGAACGCTGTAAATACCATCAAGCGCATTCTCATGTGGACCGAAATCCTCCTTCTTGAGCCGCAAATTTGGCCAAAGCCCTTCGGGTGCGAAGAAATTGACGAAGCGAAACTGGAACCCGGCCGTTCAAAATAGTTCGACGGACATTAAAAACAGTTTTGACCGGCGAGCGCTAGAGAGGCGAGCCAGCACCGACTTCGAACACCGAACTCAAATCCTGCGGACGTGGGTTTATCGGGAACGCCAGATCGAGCGCGAGCGGACCAAAAGGCGAACGCCATCTGATGCCAAAACCATAAGCTGCCTGAAGTTTGCCCAGATCCATCGACTCACTAAGACTATAGGCTTGTCCGGCGTCGGCAAATACGACGCCCCGGATTCCGAGACCGGAAATCAGGGGGAAGGTTATCTCGCTTTCCGTAAGGAGTTCCTTGCTTCCGCCCACAGTCGTGATTGCAAGCGGCTGCCCCGCCTTGTTGTAAGTCGTGACCAAAGGTCCGAGCGAATACAGCTGATAGCCGCGTACGTTGCCCATACCGCCCACTCCACCGGGGAAGAAACGCTCGTAGAGCGGAAGTTCGCTGGGCCCCGAAAGATTTGTCCCGATACCGTAAGTTACCCCAGGTGAAAACACCCATGAACCCCAGGTCGGGCTCTTCAGGAAAGTGTAGAAAAAGCGCGCATGCGCGACGCCTTTAATGAACGCCTGTCCCACGCCCACGCCGCCGACTTCCAGGTTGAGGGTTTCGATCGACCCACTTCGCGGATCGAGCGGATTGTCTACCGTGAAGCGCCGGATGCTCGGCATGAGTTCGGAAATCTGCTGGTAGCCCTTGTCGCCACGGATCTGGAGCGGTGTCAGCGGGTTGATTCCGGTTATTCCCACGCTCTCGAACTGGTAACCCAGTCCGGCACTCACGTCTTCGAGCGAAAATGGCCCGAGCTTTTTGAAGCCGAGTTGCGTGAGCGGGTAGAAGGTCCGGATAGAGCCGCCGGCCTGCGTTTGGGTGAACGTGAACAGATCGGTCGAGGTATCGAACAGTGTTGTCGATACGCTCAAGGGGATATTCAGGAACCAGGGTTCCGTGTAACTGACCGAATAGCTCTGGTACAGATACCCTATCTGCGCGCTTATCTGCGCCGACTCGCCGCCCCCGAACAGGTTCGTATTGCCGAGCACGAACCGGCCGAAGACGGACTGGTAGGTGTCGAATCCGCCCGCTACCTGGAACGTGGCCGTATTGGCCTCGGCCACGTGGACGTTGAGATCGATTTTGTCAGGTTGCTTCGACGGAGACGTGCTTATCCGCACGCTGCTGAAGTAACCGAGCCGATCCAGTTTGCGCTTGGACTTGCGGATAGCCTTGGCGTCGTATGGCTCCTGTTCCTGAACCTGCATCTCGCGGCGGATTACCTTGTCAGCGGTCTTGGTGTTGCCGGTAATCCGAATGCGGTTTATGAGCACGATCCGGCCGGGATGGATGTCAAACACCACGTTGACGGTTCTGTTGGCCGGATTGATCTGGGTCCTCGGATTGACGTTTACGAACGCGTAGCCACGATTCGAATAGAAATCCGAGAGCTTTAGCAGGTTGTGCTGAAGCGCCGTCCCCTGGAACGGCTCGCCGGACTTGAGCGTCACGAGCTTGCGAAGCTCCGCCTTCGGAAACTTCAGGTCGCCCGCGAGATCGATGCTGCCGATGTTGTATCGAGGACCCTCGTTGATGGCGATTTTGATCGTGATCTGGTGGCCGTGTGTGAGGATCTCCGGCTCGCCCACGTGAACATTCAGGTAGCCGTGGTCATAGTAGACGGCGGCAATCCGATCCACGTCCTTGTCCAAGGTCTTACGGTCGAGGACACCCGAGCCGGTCAGCCAGCTAAGCCATCCGTGGGTGCTGGTCTTCATAAAGCCGCGCAGCTCTCTGCCAGAGAAAGCGTGGTTCCCGGTGAACTCGATGTCGGTTATTTCGTACGGCGACCCCTCATGAACGTCGAACTGGGCGACGGCTGTGTTATTGGGCCCGGGGATGGCGTGAAACGTCACTCTGGCGTCGAGATAGCCTTTGGATTCGTAGAAGTTCCTCAGGTTCTTTTCGGTTTCCCTGACCCTCATGGGATCGAGGATTGCACCTGTATGGATCTGGATGGCGGCCACCACATGGTTGTTGGTGGGCTTGAACTCCTTCATCCCGACGAGCTTTACGTCACTTATCTGGGGCTGTTCCTTGACCCTGTAGACCAGGATGTTTTTGCCGTTTCGGGTGATGAGATCGGCCTTGACGGTCTGGAAGAAACCCATCCCGTAGATGGCCTTGATGTCGTGATTTACGTCCGCCTGGCTAAGCGGCGCGCCGACGGGTTGGGTGATGTTAATCCGGATGGCGTCGGTTTCGACGCGCTGATTGCCTTCGATTCTGATCGCCGAAATGACGGGTGCGCTGGGCCCCTGCGCAAGCGCTATACGACTGCCAATCAGCGGCATCGGCAGCAGGGCCAGAATTGCATACAAGAGCGCACACGTCAGAGGCGCGTTGCATCTTCCAGTTACCACCAGAAACCACCAGAAACGGCGAACAAAACTAGCCAATCGCCTTGACGAAGTAAACCAAAATTATCCGACTGACGCTGTCCGGGTCATCCCAAGGCTTGTATCAGCGACGGAGCTCTTCTGACAACCCGCCATCCTTGAGGCGTAGCACTCGGGCCATGATACGGGTCAAACGTTCGTTGTGGGTCGCAATTATCAGAGTCACTCCGAGCTCCCGGTTAAGCCGACCGAAGAGATCATGAATCTCGTCGGCGGTATGAGGATCGAGATTGCCGGTAGGTTCATCGGCAAGCACAAGTTTGGGGCCGAGCACCACTGCCCGTGCCACCGCGATACGCTGTTGTTCGCCGCCGGAAAGTTCGGCGGGCCGGCGGTGCATCTTATCGGCGAGCCCCACCATCTCCAGAACTTCCCGCGCGCGCGCCATCGCGTTGCGCTCCGGCATCCTTGCTATAAACGCGGGCATCATCACGTTCTCAATCGCCGAGAAGTCGGCAAGCAGGTAATGGAACTGGAAGACGAAGCCGAGCTTCAGGTTGCGAAACTCGGCCAGAGACCGCTCGTCGAGGGCAAACAGGTCCTGATCGTCGAACATTACCGTGCCCGAGGTCGGCCGTTCGAGGCTGCCGAGAATGTGCAGCAGGGTCGACTTGCCAACCCCCGACTGCCCCACGATTGCAATCTGCTCGCCCGGGCTGACCGAAAGGCACAGATCGGTCAGGACTCGGATTTCCTTGCCAGCGTCGAAAAAGTTCTTACACAGGTCCTGCGCTTGCAGGAGCGGTTTCGCGCCGACCGTCCCAGGCGCGGCGGCGATCCGGTCACTCATAGCGGATCACCTCGACCGGCGAGAGCGATCGCGCCTTCAAGGCCGGAAAAAGCGCGGCGACCGCACATAGCGCGATTGCGGCGAGCGCAACCAGGACGAAATTTATCGGGTAAAGCCTGACCGGCACGTAGCTTATCATGAACAGGTCGGCAGGAAGCCTGATCAGATGGTATTTGCCGATAAGAAAGGACGTTAGAAAGCCCATGCCGACGCCCAAGGCGGTTCCAACGACGCCCAAGATAGTTCCTTCGTACAGGAAGATGGCCGCGATTGAGCCGGCCCGCGCCCCCATCGCGCGCAAAATCGCTATTTCCTTGCGCCGCTCCATCACCACCATCACGAGGGTTGCGATGATGTTGAATGCCGCGACCAGCACAATCAACAGCAGGACCGCAAAGTATGTGAACTTTTCCAGCGACAGGGCCGAAAACAGCGGCGCGTCGGTGTGAGTCCAGTCCGTGACTCTGAACTGCGGTCCGGCGATCGCCTTTATCTGCCGCGCGACGCGGGGTGCGTCGAACATATCGTTGAGCTTGAGCTCAAGGCCGGTCTCCAGCTGCGGATCATCGGCCAACAACGCACGTCCGGCGTTTAACGGCACGAATATCAGGCTCGAGTCGAACTGGTACATGCCCGAGTGAAAAAAGCCCGAGACCACGAAACGTCTGAGCCTCGGCCCGCCGATTCCGGTTGCGCCCAGGCTCGTCGGCGAGATGAGAACGACGGTATCGCCGACGTTGATTCCGAGATCGAAGGCAAGCGTTCGTCCCACGATCGCGCCGGGCAGTTCAACGACGCGTGTCTTGCCCCGCTCAGTCAGCGTGACCCGATGCATCGTGGCGAGTGATTGCAGGCTGCCCTTGGTGAGGGTCTTTCTCAGTTCGTCGAGGACAGGATTCTTCTGCTTCACCACCACGCCGCGCAGAATTCCGCCAGAAATGTAGCTCGGCGCGTTAGATCCGGTGCCAGACACCGCCATCACCTGGGAGGAAACGAACGGTGCGATGGCTTTGACGCCCGGCAGCGCGGCGATTTGCTTTTCGAGATGGCGGGGGTTCCACGCCCCGGCGTCGGCGCGTTCCACGGTTACCTGTGGAGTGAAGGCAAGCAGGCGCGCGCGCAGGTTCTCCTGGAATCCACTCATCATCGACAGCGCCACGGTCAACGCGAAGGTGCCGAGCGCCACGCCCAGCACCGAGATGATCGCTATGAGCGACACGAATCGCTCGCGACGGCGCGAACGCAGATAGCGGATGCCTATGAGATATTCGAATCGCACCTGATGCGTTTATCCAGCCGCGACCAAGTGCCCGCGGGCCGCCATCAATCCTCTCTGAGCCCTCAGGCCTTTGCAATCGTTGCATCCTGACGACACTTGCGAAGCAAGCTCGCGAAGGTGTTAACGCTAGGGGACACGCAGCGATCAAACGCAGATGGTTGCGGTCGCTCACACCCTGCAATAAGCTGGCGCGCGGTATCCTCGGGCTCGGAGGAGTTTTCGATGAGACGCGCGCATGCGTCGGCGGCTGTCGTCCTGGGAATTGTGTTGTCGTTGGTTGCGGTTTCCTCGCCGGTGCGGGCGAAACAGGCGAAGGTAGAATCATCGCACCATCTCATAACGATGAATTTCCAGAACGTTGAACTTCCCGTTCTGGCCAAGTTCATCAGCGAGATCACGGGCAAAAACTTTGTTCTCGACCAGAGCGTGCGCGGGAAGGTCAGCATAATCTCGCCGAGCAAGGTTACGCCCGAACAAGCTTACAGAATCTTCCAGTCGGTGCTTCAACTGAAGGGCTACGCGACTGTGCCCGCGGGCAAAGTTATCAAGATAGTGCCCGCCGTGATGGTGCGTCAGTCGGCCGTGCTCACCCACTCGCAGAACCCGGCCGAGATGCATGGCGATCAGTACGTCACCCGGATGGTCAAGCTGCGCAACGTATCCGCGGCGTCGCTTGTCAACGTGATCCAGCCGATGGTGTCGAGGAACGGGCTGGTCGCTGCCTATCCTGAGGACAACACGCTGATAATCACCGACGATGCGTATAACGTGCAGCGGCTTCTCAGGATAATTGGAAGCCTCGACGTTCAAGGCGTACGCCAGAACTTCGAGGTCCTCCCGCTCAAGTACGCGTTTGCCGATCAGCTTGCTCCCGAGGTCGAGAAAATCCTCGGAGTTGGTAGCGGCAGCGGCTCCACTGGGAACGCCCAGAACAGGAATCTGATTATACGCCGTCAGCCAGGAGTACATGCGCCCACCGCAACGGCTCCATCGGGAAATATCAAGGTGATTCCCGACGAGAGGACCAATTCGCTTGTGGTGCTCGCGCCACCTATCGAAATGCGGCAGATTCGGCAGATCGTTGCGCGCCTCGACGTGAAGCCGCCTCCGGGGACATCCAGGATTCACGTCTATCACCTGAAGAACGCGCAGGCCGGCGAGATTGTAAGGGTTCTCGACGGACTATTCGGCGGTGGAGGCAGTCCCACCGGGCTTTCGCCGCAGACCGGGCAGGGATCGCTTGGGCGCGGAAGCGCGATGGGCCTTTTCGGCGGCTCGTACAACCCCGGCCTCGGTTCGAGCGGCGGATTCGGGGGTTATAGCGGCTACGGTGGCTATGGCGGCTCGCAGATGGGCGGCATGGGCGGTATGGGCGGTTTGGGATCAGAGGGCAACTCGATCGGCGCGCTCCATCGTGAGGGTCAACCGCAGGGCGGCACCGCGGAGACCAGTGGCAAGACGCCTTTGTTCGCGAGCCCGGTCAGTGTGACCGCGGACCCTGCGACCAACTCGCTGGTCATCAGCGCGGCGCCTCAGGATTACGAGACGCTCAAGCGCGTCATCACCGAACTGGATATCCCGCGTGTGCAGGTGTTCGTGCAGGCCATCATCGTTGAGGTCGCCGCAAATCGCACCCGCAACCTCGGGGTCAACTTCAGCGCGGCGACCAACATTTCAAGCAGCGTCCTCGGGCTCGGACAACTCAACTTCGGTCAGCTCCAGACGGCGCTCGGAAACCCGCTCGGTTTGACTGGGCTCGGCTTGGGTCTGGCCTCGGGAAGCACCTGCAGCGTTCCGGTCAGTGTAATCAGTTCAGTTACCGGTGCGGCGACCGGGGGCAGCAGCACCGGGACCGTCACCGTGCCGTGCGACCTCGCCCTTATAACGGCACTTGAGGGCAACGACCACGCCAATGTACTGTCGGCGCCCACTCTTCTTACCGCAGACAATGAAGAGGCGATGATCGTCATCGGCGAGAATCTGCCCTTCGTCGGCTCGGCGGCGGCCAACGCCGGTTTGCCGGGACAGATCTTCAACTCGGTCGAGCGTCAGAACGTCGGCATCACGCTGGATATCGTCCCGCAGGTTTCGCAGGGTGGCTACGTGAAGCTCGACATGTACGAGGAAGTGTCAAACGTCCTCAACAACACGCTCAACAATCCTCTCGGCCCCACGACCACGATTCGCGCGGCTTCAACGACCGTGCTGGTGAAGAACAATCGCACTGCGGTCGTTGGCGGATTGCTCTCGAGCCAGGACGAAAACCAGCGTCAGGGCGTGCCGTGGATATCCAACATTCCCGTACTTGGAAACCTGTTCAGCAGCATCTCTGAAAACGAAACCAAGGAAAACCTGCTCGTGTTCCTGACCCCGCATATCATCCGCGACGCAAGGGATTTGAGAGCACTTTCACTCGAACGGCGCTGGAAGTTCCTGAAACAGATAGGCCCGAAGGAAATGCGCAAGATGCCGATGAGCCAGGTGCGCGAGCTATACAAACCCAGCTTCTCGATTCCCATTTCTCCGCAGCAGGAGTTGAATCAACAACAAGGTTCGGTGCTGGGCGGCAAAAATCAACCGGTACAGGGCGGAGCCAACGGTGCGACCCCGCTCAATGCGCAGCCGAGCGGTATGGCGCCTTCGGGGGCGACGCCGTAACCGCGTCGACTCACGCGATAGCCGCGGGCGCGCGCTTTTCCATTCCTCGCGACGGGGCGGCGACTATCGCACCTGCGGGACCGG
>JBJKQX010000256.1:0-2665 GCA_046704965.1 Binataceae bacterium (SeqCode) | reverse complement strand
TCCATGTAAGCCTTCAGGGGGACCTTCGAATCGACCACCACGTTCTTGCCACCGGGCAATTGCACGCGCATGTCCGGACGAAGGCGTCCGTTTTGCGTGTCGTGGCCCTCCTGCTCGAAGAAGTCGCAATATTCGACCATCCCTGCAATCTCGACCACGCGCTTGAGCTGCACCTCGCCCCATCGCCCGCGCACCGACGGCGTCTTGAGCGCGTCGACCAGCCGCGTGGTCTGCGAACTGAGTGCGCGCAACTGCTCGGTCAGCGCGCCCTGCGCACCGCGCCGATCGGCCTCGATTTTTTGCATCGCCTCATCGAGTCTGCCGAGCGATTCGCGCGCAGGACGGACCATCTCGTCTATAGCTTTGCGTCGCGCCTCGAAGTCGCGCGTGGAGGCGTCCTGATTCGCCTTGAACCTCTCCTCGGCGAGCTTCAGAAAATCGCTGGTGCTTGCCCTGAGCGCGTCGCCCGCAAGAGACTTGAAGGTGTCGCTGAGTTTTTGCTCGGCCTCGGCAAGAAGTTGCTTCTCGGCGGCAAGATTCTTTTGCGTTTCTTCGATACGCACGCTCATCTCGGCGAGCCTGTTTTCGGTCTCGCCGAGTTTACGCGCAAGTTCGTCGCGTTGGCTTTCAGCAGCCTCGCGCCGTTCGCGTTCGACTCGGGCTTCGGCGTCGGATGAACCCGCCCTGACCTCGGATTCGCGAATCAGACGTTCTGAGCGGGCGCTTGACTGCACCGCAGAAATCAACCATCCCGCCGCCACACCCAGAACAAGGGCGACGGCCACTACCAACCACTGCATTGCGTCATTCCTCCCTATGCGCTGTAGCCTGGTCGAAAAATCGTAATCGGCGGTACGTGGTCATGGCGACGCTCGAACGGCTCGATTGTAGCGGCGAATCGGGGAATGTGCGATGCACGGCGCGAACAGGCTTGCTAAGCTGAACGCGACGGCAGGCATGAAGGAACTTCTGAAGAAGGGCTCTGTTCTGATACTTCTCGGCACCGGTGGAGTCGGAAAGACCACGGTCGCCGCGGCGCTTGGAATCTCGGCGGCAAAGGCGGGACTCAATACCGCGGTCATCACGGTGGACCCGGCCCGTCGGCTTCGCGACGCTCTCGGACTTGGCTCGCTGGCCAGGCATCCGACGCGGCTTTCCGAGCGCGAACTTCGTGCGGCGGGGCTCGCGGACGACCTTCCGCTTTCGGCCATGATGCTCGACGTGAAGGCCGAGTGGGACGCGATGGCCCGGCGCTTCGCGAAGAATCCCGAGACGCGCCAACGGATTCTGGAGAATTCGTTTTACAAGAACCTTACCGAGCAGTTCGCGGGTTCGGATGCCTACGCCGCGCTGCAACAACTCTACGACCTCCATCTGACGGGTGAGTTCGATATCGAGATCGTCGACACGCCGCCCGCGTCTCACGCGTTTGAGTTTTTGCAGGCGCCGACGCGCCTTATACGGCTGCTTGATTCGAAATCGGCGCGATGGTTGTTCACGCCGTCGCTTTCGGCGGGAAGATTCGCGATGAAGTTCGCGAGCCAGGCGGCGCGCTTCGTGGTTGGAGAGCTTGAGCGGTTCGCGGGTGCGACTGTGCTGTCGACGATAGCGGATTTCTTCGCCGCAGCTTCGGAAACGCTGGACGCCACGGTTGACCGTCTCCACAAGACGGAAAAGCTGCTGCGGTCGTCTTCGGTGCACTTCATCCTGGTTACGACCGCCGAGGAGGACCGGTTGGTAGCCGCGCGCGAGCTCGTCGACGAGATGGCAAACGAGGGTCTGAAGCTCAGCGCAATCGTGATTAACCGCTTCCTCGACTATGAGACGTGGGACGAGGTGGTGCGCAAACCAGACAAACCTCCGGCCCATCTGGAAGCGGTCGCAAGGCTGGGAAAATCGCTCGGGGGCGACACGAATCAGGGAGTACGGAATATTCTCGACTTTCTGGGGCGGTACCGCGACCGGACGATTGGCGACATCTCGCGAGTCGACCGATGGGCGCAGGAACTTCCGTCGCAGGTAAGGCTGGGCATCTCACCCGAAATCGAAGTGGGAATTCGTGACCTGGGCGCAATCAACCGTGTTTCGGAGTTCCTGATAAAGCCCGCGAAAACTCCGGCCGGACACACATGGACCGACGGGCGCCGACGCGGCGCGTCATCGCAAAAGCCGGAAAGCCGTAATCTGGAAGGATAATTGGGATGCCGGAGCGCGCCTGTAAGCCGGGTTCTGTACCCTTGCGGGTGGCGATCATTCCTCTGGGCCGAGCGATAGCTCGCCGGCTCTAGCGGCCGTACCCGACGGACTTGAGGGGGCGACTCACCCTCCTATTTGGCCTTGCACCGGGTGGGGTTTGGCATGCGCGCACGGTCACCCGCGCGCCGGTGGGCTCTTACCCCGCCTTTTCACCCTTACCCGTTTTGCGGGCGGTATGTTTTCTGTGCCACTTTCCGCGGATCGCTCCGCGCCGCCGTTAGCGGCCACCCTGCCCTGTGGAGCCCGGACTTTCCTCCCCCCGTGACGGGAGGCGATCGCCCGGCGCGCTCCGGCAAATAACTATCTTATCACCGGACGCCGGCCTGTGCTCGCGGTCGTGCTAGCCCTCGAAATACAGAATTCGCTGGCAACTCGGGCAGAAGTGAATCTGGAGATGCTTCTGGATTTC
>JBJKQX010000255.1:0-6652 GCA_046704965.1 Binataceae bacterium (SeqCode) | reverse complement strand
CAGCACGCCTTCGCCGGCGGCGGCGATTTTTCGTATCGCCGCGTGCAAAAGTTCGCGCGTATTGCGCGTCGAATAGCCGAATACGTCGCCGGGCAGATACTCGCGATGGGCGCGGATCAAAGTCGGCTTCGCCGGGTCGATATCGCCCATCACCAACGCGACGTGCTCGGTAAAATCGACCAGCGTGCGATAGACGATGGCCCTGAACTCGCCGTAGGCGGTCGGCAACCGGGCCTCGGCTATCCGCTGGACCATCGTTTCGTTACGCAGCCGGTACTCGATTATGTCGGCGACCGTGATGATTTTGAGCCCGTGGACACGTGAGAACTCGATAAGGTCGTCGCGCCGCGCCATCGTGCCGTCTTCTTTCAGGATCTCGCAGATGACGCCGGCGGGTTTGAGCCCCGCGAGTCGTGACAGGTCGACCGCTCCTTCGGTCTGCCCGGTTCTGACCAGCACACCGCCGTCACGGGCGCGCAGCGGATAGACGTAGCCGGGCGTGATGAACTCCGACCCGTTCGCGTCTTCCCTGACCGCCTGGAGGATGGTGGTTGCGCGGTCCTGCGCCGAAATTCCCGACCCTGCGCATCGCTTGGCCGTGATCGAGGTCGTGAACGCGGTGCCGAGCGGAGCCTGATTGTCGCCGACCATCATGCTAAGACCGAGGCGGTCGATTCGTTGCGCCGCCATCGGCAGGCAAATCAGCCCGCGACCGTACTTGGCCATGAAGTTGATCGCGTCGGCGCCGACCTTCTCGGCCGCCATGCACAGATCGCCCTCGTTTTCGCGCTGCTCGTCATCCATCAGGATGAGCATGTGGCCGCGGCGCGTCTCCTCCAGGGCTTCTTCAACCGAAATAAAGGGCGCTTTGGCCTGCTTGCGAGGGTCAATCTCTCCGAACATCGTTACCTTCAGTGCGAACCGGTTTCGACCTTTGCGAACCTTAATTCTATCCTTCCGGGGTGCCTGTAGTGAATCCCGACGCGTCGGGTTTTCGTGCTCATCATGTCGTCTCGTCGTGGCCGATCGGATAATCGCCCACCGCGCCGCGAAGCGGCTGCCACAGCATCCTGTCCAGCCGCAAATCGGTAATCTTGCGAAACTGGCTCAGTCCTATCGTCATTGCGTCATGCCCTGCGCGTGGTTGCGCGCGATAGGTTCCGAAAAGCCTGTCCCACCACGGAAGGTTGAAACCGAAATTGCTGTTGGTTTCCGGCACCAGCATCGAGTGATGCACGCGATGCATGTCGGGCGTGACGACCATAAGCCTCAGCACCCGGTCCACCGGTCCGGCTATCCGCACGTTCGCGTGGTTGAACAGGGAAGTCGCGTTGAGCGTTGCCTCGAAAGCCAGCACGCCCACCGCCGGAGGACCAAGCGCTGCCACTGCGCCAAGTTTTATGACAAGCGAGATCAGGATTTCCACCGGATGGAACCGGATTCCGGTGGTTACATCGAAATCAAGGTCCGTGTGATGCATCCGATGGAAGCGCCAAAGTATCGGCACCGCGTGAAACATCACGTGCTGCAAATAGATAATTAGGTCGAGTAGGACGACCGTCAGTACGACCGCCAGGACCCACGGCATTCGCACGGCGTGCATCAGGCCCCATCCGCGCGCGGAGGCAAGAACCGCAAGCCCCACCGGCGTTATGGAGAGCAGATAGAATTCGAGCAACGGGTTGATCGCTGCCACGCCCAGGTTACTGGGCCATCTGTTCACTCTGGAAAACGACGCTTTGCGGCGCGGCGTCCACGACTCCCAAAGCGCCATCGTGGCAAACACCGCGAGGAACACCACGAACCGTATCGGCCCCTGCGAAAGAACCATCCCGAAAAACATATTAGCGCATCGGCGAGCGGATCGATCCTGTCCGGTGCGTGCGGTTGACGCCAAAGCGGCCAGCAAGCTAAACGGTGCCTTGAACGAGCGTTTAACAAACAACCAGGGAGCGTTCGCCGCATGCCTCCAAAGGAATTGGTAGTTGACGCTGACGGTCACATTCTTGAACCGCCCGATTTGTGGGAAAAGTACCTCGAAGACAAGTACCGCAACCGTGCCATCAGGGTCATAAAGAACGAGCAGGGGCTCGAATGCCTTGAGTACGACGGCAAGCTTTCCGAGCGCGCGTATCCGGGCTTCCTTAGTTCGCTCGGCGGGATGGGACGCGAGCAGGACGAGCTTCGCCCCAACCCTGACCTTACTTACGTTGGATGCGCCCCGTTTGGCTCGATGGACGGTCGCGAGCGCATCGAACTCCTCGACCGCGAACGACTGGACAAGGCGGTCCTCTATCCCACGCTTGGGATTCTATGGGAATCCGAGGTCGCGGACGTCGAACTGTCGCAGGCGTACTGTCGGGCTTACAACCGATGGATCGCCGACTTCTGCCGTCCGTTCTCAGACAGGTTGATTCCTATCGCCCATCTTTCGCTCGGCGACCCCGAAGCAGCGGCGGTCGAGCTGGAACGGGCGGTGAAGGACGGATGCCGCGGCGCGTTTGTTGCGCCGTTCACCATCACGCGCAAACCTCACGCGCATCCCGATCACGATCCGGTTTTCGCGCGGGCCCAGGCGCTCGACGTTCCGCTCGCGCTTCATCCGACATTCGAGCCGCGCGGACTGAACAGCGCACGCTTTCACAAGATGGAGCGGATGCCGCTGCTCGGCGTGATGGCGTCGCATATTCTGCAACAGCCGCTGACAAGTTTCATGCAGGTTGGCACCTTCCACCCATTCCCCGGGCTGAAACTCATCGTTCTGGAGTCTGGCTCATCGTGGCTGGGTTTCTGGATGGACAGGCTTGACGAGGTTTACGAATCGCCGTTTGGCGAAACCGTCCCACTAAAGCGCAAGCCGAGTGAGTATATCCGCGAGCAGGTCTGGATTTCGGGCGACCCCGACGAGCAGGCAACCGCTTACGTTGCCGAGTACGTCGGAATCGACCGCTTTTTCTGGGCGAGCGATTTCCCCCATCCCGACCATCCGGGTCGATACCTCGAAACGCTTGAGCGGATGGTCGCCCCGATGTCGCCCGAGGCGCGCCGCGGAGTGCTCGGCGAGAACGTTATGCGTTGTTACAAGCTCTAGGGGGGCGAGCGAACGATGGCGGAAAAACAAATGATCATCGATGCCGACGGCCATATCCTTGAGCCGCCCGACCTTTGGGACAACTACCTCGAAGAGAAATACCGTTCGCGCGCAATCAGGATAAAGCGCGACGACCAGGGCATGGAATATCTCGAATACGACGGCAGGCCCGCCGAGCGGATGCGCCACGGCGTGCTGCACTCGCTGGGCGCGATGGGCCGAAAGCTGAGCCAGATGAAACCCTCCGCCGAACGGACCTATCTCGGCTCGGCGCCATTCGGCTCGATGGATATGAAGGAGCGGCTTGAACGGCTGGACCGCGAGGGAATCGACAAGGCTATCCTCTACCCGACGATCGGCCTGCTTTGGGAAGCCGAGGTGGAGGACCCGGAAATCACCTACGCATATTGCCGCGCGTACAATCGATGGATCGTCGATTTCTGCCGCGACTCGGGCGGCCGCCTGATTCCTATCGCGCATCTTTCGCTCGACGATATTCCCGCCGCCGTCGCCGAACTCGAACGCGCAGTTAAGGACGGATGCAAGGGGGCGTTCGTTGCGCCGTTCAACCATACGCGCAAGGCCCACGGGCATCCTGACCACGATCCGTTGTTCGCGAAATTCCAGGAACTCGACGTCCCCTTCGGTATTCATCCCACGTTCGAACCTCCCGAGCTTGCCTCGCGCCGCTTTGAAGGACTGGGGAGGTCCGGATGGTATCACGCCGTGATGGCGTGTCATCCGGCGCAGATCGCCTTCACCACGATGTTTTCGTTCGGCGTGTTCGACAGATTCCCGAAGCTCAAGGTGGTGGTGCTGGAATCGGGCGCGGGATGGATCGGCTACTGGATGGACCGGATGGATGCGCTGCACGAAGTCCCGATCAATCGCGCTCCGCTTAAGCAGATGCCGAGTGAGTATATCCGCACGCGATGCTGGCTGTCGGCCGACCCTGACGAACGCGCTCTTGCCGGACTGGTTCGTTTCGTCGGCGAAGGTCGCTTCTTCTGGGCGAGCGATTTTCCGCATCAGGACCACGGCCCGCATTACATGAAGGAACTCGAGGGCATGCTCGCCGCGATGCCCGAGACGGCGCGGGCAAAAATCGCCGGGCGCAACGTCGCTCAACTTTACAAGATTGACTGACTGACCCGCGCGCGTCCGGATGCTATTTATCCGGCGTGGCGCATCGGATCGAAAAGGCGGTCCTGCTCGCGGCGGGGCGCGGCACCCGTCTCGGCACGTTGACCGAGCGGACGCCCAAGCCGCTCGTCGAGGTGGCGGGTGCTCCTTTGATCACGCATATCGCGATCGCGCTGGCGGAGGCGGGCATTCATGATATGGCGATCGTGACCGGTCATCTCGCCGAACGCCTTGACGCGTGGGCCGAATCGTTCAATCTCGCCCATCCTGAAGCCCATGTTACGACCATTCGCCAGCGTGAACTAAACGGTACGGCGGGTGCGATGCTCGCGGCACGGGATTTCGTCAACGGCGACGATGCTTTCCTGTTCGGATGGGGCGACATCCTGATGGACCGGAAAAATTACTCACGCTTTGTCACCCATGCGCGCTCCGAACGCTACGACCTGTTGCTCGCGGTCAACCGCACCCGCGACCCGTGGCGCGGCGCCGCAGTCTACGTGAACGATGATATGCGGGTTACACGGCTGGTCGAAAAGCCGCCTCGCGGAACCTCCACGACCAACAAGAACAGCGCGGGACTTTTTGCGACGACGCAGCACCTGTTCGAATACTTGGAACGTCTCACGCCTTCGGTACGTGGCGAACTTGAACTTCCCGAAGCGATCGCCGCGATGATCGCCGACGGACTCGACGTCAGGGCGATCGACGTGCGCGGATTCTGGAGCGACGTCGGCACGCCAGAGGACCTAGAGATCGCGCGAAGGCATTTTGTGCCGATTCGAACGGACGGGCGATGAATCCCGAAGGCTTCAGCGCAGGCGAACTGGAACGTGCGTCCGCGCTTGCCCGTCAACTCGCGCTGGACGAATCGGTGTTTGCGGTTCGTGCTCCCGGACGCGTCAATCTGATAGGCGAGCATACCGATTACAGCGGGCTGCCGGTGCTGCCGGTCGCGATCGATCGTTCGACCGTTATCGTGGCCGCACCCCGTTCTGATGGCGTAGTCGACCTCGCCAACGCCAATCGCGATTACCCGGCGCGCCGCTTCAACCTCGCGCTCGACATCCCGCCGTATCCCGCAGGCGACTGGGCGAACTATGTGAAAGCCGCCGTTCAGGGCGTGATCACGCATTTCGCCGCGCGTGGAGATTCTCCCGAGCGATTTCGCGGCGCGACGCTCCGGGTCGACGGACGCGTGCCCGTCGCCGCGGGATTGTCGTCGTCGGCAGCGCTCACTGTAGCCTCCGCGCTCGCGTTCATGGCCGTGAACGGACTCGAACTTGCGCCGCTTGAGGCTGCCGCGATGGTCGCGCAAAGCGAACGCTACGTGGGCACGATGGCGGGCGGGATGGATCAGACGGTCTCGATGATGGGCCATCGCGATCACGCTGTTCTGATCGAGTTCGACCCTTTGAAGGCGACCGCTGTGCCGATTCCTTCGGGTGCAACTATCGTCGTTGCCGACAGTCTGCAAGTCGCCGACAAGTCAGGCACCGTGCGCGACGAGTACAACCGGCGCGTCGTCGAATGCGCGATTGCGGCACGAATTATCGCGCGGGTGTTCGGAATCGATCGCGTCACGACTCTGGGTGACGTAGTGAAACGTCTCGACAACTGGCGTCTTCAGGACCTCGCGCAGACTCTTGCCGCGATAATGCCCGAAAAAATCGACGGCGGAATCGAGGCCGCGGCTGACCTTTTGGAAATTCCGGAACAAGGTCTCCGGGCCGAGCTTCTGGGCGAGGAGCCGAACCGAATCGCGGTCGACGAAAGCCGCCCGCTTGAATGTCTGCGCCGCGCCCGTCATGTGCTGAGCGAAACGCAACGGGTATATCGTGCGGTCGAGGCGCTTCGCGAGGGGCGGCTCGCGGATATGGGGCACTTGATGGACGAGTCGCATCGAAGCCTGCGCGAGGACTTCGAGGTCAGCACCCAGCGGCTCGACCGGATGGTCGAATGCGCGCGCGACGCGGGCGCGTTCGGAGCGCGCCTGACGGGAGCCGGTTTCGGCGGATGTATCGTGGCGCTTGCCGACTCGACGCGGTCGGACGATGTCATTCGCGCCCTCGAACGCGACTATTACGCGCGTCTCGATGGCGACGCGGGGAAGCGTGCGCTGCATGCGACGATGCGTGCCGGGGCGGGCGCGAGCGTTGTCGGGCTTCGTTAGACGCGTCAGCGTCGAATTCTGACCAGACGCGCGGCATGCGGTGCTATTTCAAGCGTCGCGGGTGCCTCGCGAGGTTCGTTTCCCAACTCGAATATCACACGTTCCGCGCCTGACGGGAGCCGGTTTCGGCGGATGTATCGTGGCGCTCGCCGCCTCGACGCGGTCGGTCGTTGTGAGTCGCGCCCTCGTACGCGACTCTGTGGCGCGGCTCGAGGGGGGCGCGGGGTAGGGGGCGCTCGCGGCGA
>JBJKQX010000254.1:0-6618 GCA_046704965.1 Binataceae bacterium (SeqCode) | reverse complement strand
GCTGTCTCCGCCCGCCTGCCATTTCCGTTCGTAAGGTCATTGAGTACGCTAGTGCGGTGCTTCTGAAATGAGTGAAGCACGTGACTCATCACCCGTCGGCTTTTTGCTGAAATGCCGAGACCATTTTGCGACGAACCACTACCAGCCGAGCTATAGATATTCGCGAAATACGACACTAGGACATCGCCGCCATCGTTCCTGTTGCCGTTCGTTCCATGAAGTGGCGTCGCGCTTATCCATCGCCATGCTTCAGCAGCTTCATCGCAAAGTCTCCCCAAGCACTGATCGTTTGGCAGGCCGGTTAATAAACCCCGCGGCGACACCCCGTGAGTCCGAGATCGCGATCTCACCGAACCTCCCGGACATAGCCTGGTCGCGCTCTATTTGCTGATTCTTTAAAGCGGTACCCCAACATGGCATTCGGCAACTATCGTGCCAAGTCGTCATCGCAGATCTTAAGTGTATAATCGCATACCTTGTCCGGGGTCTGAGCTGCGAACACTCATACACATTCGCTCTGCTTTTGCTCCGGTCTGAGCGACGTTTCGATCGGAGTCACATTGATACGTGCGAAAGGAAACACAATGTCCCCAAGCTTTACCGCCGTTCAACAATTCGCGGTCGTCGATTATCGTAGACCGCGGCCCAACCCCAACAGCGTTACTACTGGCCTTGTACCTCGCACGTCCTAACCACGACAAATCCCCTGTCGAGATACCAGCTATTTTCCGAGCCGATTCTTCACGGGTCATTGAGTGTTCTTTCCAGAAAATACGCTGCGGAACTTCAGCAGCACTCGGGTTAGCGGGTCGAAACTCCATTGGCTTTTCGGTCGACTGACCTGATTGATTAATCCGTCGAGGCGACGCCCATCTTCGTGTTGAAGCTGAGCGGCAGCGGGATAGTCATTAGGACGGCCCTTTTTGCGACTTTCAAGTATGCGATTAGTCGTCGCTTCATGTGCGCGCGGTGGGGCATCTAGTTTCGCGAGAAAGCGAAAGCCGACAACCTTGCGGAAGTTGCGTTCCGCCTCCAGCACGCAGTCGGCGTCCGAGCGCAAGAACATCTCGCCGCCCTGAAGCGCCGCACCTACCGCGCCGTCTCGCGCACTCGGCTGAACGGGTTCTGGATCGGCCTGATCGAGGAAAGCGCAGAGCATTTGCTACAGGTTCTCGGACGACGCCCAGCCCATCAGGGTCAGCGTCTCATTGAGGCCTTCGGCAACAAGCCGGCCGCGCCGGGATGGTTATGCTCCAGCGAGCGGGCCCGGGTCTCGAGCAGCTGGCGCGCGTTTCGCGCCTCGGGTCGCGTAGGCTTGGCACATTGCGCGGGCACCCATCCGTTCGGGCGTGCCTCTGTCACCTTGCGCTTGTGCTCCGCAAACCGACTTCGTCGCTCATCACCGCGCTCTTGCTGACACCGCGGACTTCGATCTCTTCCGGCGGCTTCAGACTTCGCGCATAGCAGCGGGGCGATACCGCCAGAAGCATCTGTTCGAGCGCCCCCCATCGAGGGAAGCGCGGCCTTGAGCGTCTAACATCTGCCCGCCCATGGCCAGCGAACTCTTCACACGCCCCGAGCGCAGCGCTTCCCGGGCTTCCCTCCTTGTCAGATGAGCGTAACGCGGCCCGCGGCCAGCGTAGCGCAGTCCGTTCGACCTCCAGTTCTTCTTCCACGAAGACCACCCCGGAAAGCGTCACCGCGTCCCAGGGCTTCCAGCGCGAACTCCTTGGGCAGCAGACGCCGCCGCTTTAGAATCAAGACGCTTAAGGACATCGCTTCTGTCGGCGAATAGATACGAATTATGCTATGGTACCAGAGTATTTACGTCTTGCTTTGGGGCATGCAGGGTCGCGTGGCATGAGAAAGCCGTGAATCTGGCGCATATTGACCTCAACTTGCTGGTGGCCCTAGATGCGTTGCTCGAAGAGCGCAACGTCACACGAGCAGGCGAACGCATCGGGATCAGTCAACCGGCCATGAGCGGCACGCTTGGGCGGTTGCGCTGTGTATTCAAAGATGAGTTGCTAGTTCGCGTCGGGCGCCGCCTTGAGTTGACACCGCTCGCGCAGGAGTTGGCGCAACCCGTCCGGGGCGCTCTGGAGTTGATCGAGCAGACCATAGAGTACCGGCGCCCTTTCAATCCCGCCTCCGAGGAGCGTCGGTTCACCATAATGGCGAGTGACTATTCGACCTTCCTGCTTTCAGCGCCGCTGGTCGCGCGCTTAACGGCCGAGGCTCCGTCGGTGTCGGTGCACTTCATGGAATTAGATGCGGACGCGGCGGAGGGGCTGAGAAGCGGCGCGGTGGATTTCGTCATTGTTACCGCCGAAGCGGAGATGCGACTTAACTACCCGGGCCGACTGCTCTTTCGAGACCGTTGGGTATGCGCGGTGGCAGCCGATCATCCCGACGTGGGCACCCGGCTGACGCGAAAGCAGTTCCTCTCGCTGCCGTATGTGACCTTTGCGCTGGCCAAGCAAGGTCTCCGTTCCGATGCTGACGTCGCGCTCGCGAAACTGGGCACGAGGCAGCCTGCGATGGTCAGAATCGAAGGATTTCTGGTAGTTCCGTTCAAGCACGCGGGTACGCGGCTAGTTACCCTGATACAGCGGCGCTTAGCGGAGCGCGTCGCGCAGGCGGCTAACATCAAAATTTTGCCGCCGCCCTTCCCGATTCCAGATCTCCACGAAAGCATCTTTTGGAACCCGCGCAACACAGCCAGTCCGCCACACCTGTGGCTTCGCTCCCTTCTGTTAGAGATCGGCCAGACCATTTCCCACGGCGCTAATCATCTGCCGCGCCGATAGTTCCTATCGAAGTAACACATTTCCGACAACCGCTGGTCTTGGCGTATTAGTGCAAGCGAGATGAGGCGTTATGGTCGCAGTCTTTGCGGGCCAGACCGCTTGCTTTGGGGACGAAGCCGTAACCGAGAGGCAGATACCTACTCGAAGTGATCCTAATGCGAATTGGCGGTTCGCAGTGGACGACTGCATAACAGCCTGTTTGAGCGTTTCCGTTGCCTCAAACCGTTTTTATAGCGGCTTCCGCTCGTACACAGTCCAGTAGTGATACTTTCGAAGGAGAGCTTGGAGATATGGCTTTCAGGATTTCCGTAGACAGCGGCGGCACCTTCACGGACGGAATACTCATCGACGACAAAGGTGAGGTACTAAGCGCCAAGGCGCATACTACTCCCAAGGACCTGGTCGTCGGCACCCTTAACTGTCTCTCCAAGTTGGCAGAAATGGCCCGGATGCCGCTTGAGCGTCTTTTGAATCAGACCAACACCATCGTGCACGGCACTACGCTGGCGACCAATATCGTCGCAACCCGCACCGGCGCCAAACTCGGCTTCATCACTACTAAAGGTTATCGAGACAGGATGACCTTCCTACAGGTAGCCAAGGGCGAGATAAGAGGCGACGTCAAGGAGAGTCAGTCGGAAATGTTCGATTTCCGGATGGAGTACCCCAAGCCTCTCACTCCCCGTCGTCTGATGACGGAGGTTGAGGAACGCCTGGACTATACGGGACGGGTATTGACCCCTCTCAACGAGCAAGACGTCCGGCGCGCCGCGGCATATCTCAAGCAACAGGGAGTTGAAGCGATCGCCGTGGGACTGCTGTTTTCCTATCTTGATCCGACCCATGAACGCCGCATAGGCGAGATCATCAAGGAAGAGTTCCCGGAGGCCTACGTGTCGCTGTCTTCCACGGTACTGCCGGCCTGGGGCGAAGTGGGACGCTGGGGCTCTACGATGTTCAGCGCGTATGTTGCGCCCAAGGTTATCAACTATGTTTCGCGGATCGGCACACTGCTCGAGGAGAAAGGCTTCAACGGGCAGCTCGTCTTTATGCAAAGCAACGGCGGAGTCGCCACGACCGACGTGGTTTGCGACAACCCGGCGACCTTGCTGATTTCGGGTCCGGCGGCTGGGCCGTCGATGGGACTGGCGGTGGCCGGGGACGGTGCCGCCCCCAACATCGTATCGGTGGACATGGGTGGAACCAGTTTCGACGTCGGTGTGGTAGCCGAAGGCCAGATCAACATAGTCCAGAAGAAGATCATCGACGGCAAGAAGTACTCATTGCCGTCTGTAGACGTAAGCGCGATTGGCGCTGGTGGCGGAAGCATAGCTTGGATCGATCCGAGCGGCCGGCTCCAGGTAGGGCCGCAGAGTTCCGGGGCCACTCCGGGGCCAGCTTGTTACGGCGCGGGCGGTGAGGAGCCGACCGTGACCGACGCCGACGTGGTACTTGGATATATTGACCCCGAATACTTTCTTGGTGGGGAGACCAAGCTCCGCTAAGACCTTGCCTCAAAAGTGATACGCGAGAAGATCGCGGAACCGCTTGGATTGAGCGAGGCAGGCGCCGCCGCGGCAGTTTATGCCGTTGTGAACGCCAAGATGGCCGGCATGATCGATCTGCTTTTCAGTCGCCGAGGGTATGACCCCAGAGAGTTCATTCTCTGCGCCGCAGGCGGTGCAGCGGCGGCACATGCGATCCGGATCATGCAGGAGCTTCGAATAAAGCGGCTTACCGTGCCCAAGGTTGCGCCAGTATACTGTGCGTTCGGCATGATGTATGCCGACCTCAAACATAACTACACGCGTTCGTACCTGAGTGAAACAGCCAAGGTCGACCTGAACAAAATCAACGAACTATTTGACGAGATGGAGGCGACGGCCCGAAAGACTCTTAAGCGCGAGGGAGTCGCCAGCAAGGATATGCTGATCACCAAGTCGATGGATATGCGTTATTACGGTCAAGTGCGCGAGCAGACAGCTGCAATGCCTGACGGACCGGTTACTGCCGAGACGCTTCAGGCCACTGCGGAACGGTTCCACGAACAGCATCGCAAAGTAATTGGATATGCCGATAGCAAGTATCCGACCGAGATTGTGAGATTGCATCTGGCTGGAATAGCCAAGGTTACTCCGCCGAAGGTCAAGCCGGTACCAACAGGCACCAGCGATCCTTCCCAAGCGGTCAAGGGAGAGCGCAAGGCGTTCTTTAAAGAATTTAACGATTTCGTCAAGGTGAAAATATATGAAGGAGACAAGCTGTTGGCCGACAACGTGTTGGCCGGTCCCTGCATCGTTGAAGAGAGGATGACCACCCTTGTAATTCCACCCGACGTTACGATGAAGGTCGATACATACGGGAATTACACCACGGTATAAGGAACACTGGCTATGACAACAGCGCGAGAAAGTTCGAAGGCCGAAGGAATCGCTACCACTGATCCCACGACTCTTTCGGTCGTATGGAGCCGCTTCGAAAGCGTTCTCGACGAAATAGGCGAGAAGGTCCTGCACGCGACGCAGTCATTCGTCATGGCTAACGTGCGCGACCTCGGCCAGACCATTAATGACCCCCAGGGCAGGATCGTGGCGGTGGCCGCCTATCTACCCATTCATATGCTGGTGGCCGGCGAAGTCATCGGACACATCAGGGAGTGGTTCGACGACAAGTTCTATCCGGGCGATTTCATAATCGGCAACGACCCCTACATCATCCGCAGTAGCCATCTACCGGATTGGAGCTTCGTTAGGCCCATCTTCTACAAGGACGAACTGCTCGGCTTCTTTCAATTCAAGGGCCACGTGGCCGACACGGGAGGATTTCTGCCGGGCGGTTACGGGCCAGGCGCCTACGACATTGTTGCCGAGGGTCTCAACATCCCTCCTCTACGCATCATCGAGAAAGGAAACCTAAAGAAGGAACTCTGGGGTTTCCTGCTGCGCAACGTGAGAAACCCCAACCAAGTGGACATGGATACGATGCTGATCAACGGCGCCCTGGCGCAGGCCGAGGCGAGCATTGTGCGACTGGTGGACAAGTACGGAGTGGATACCGTCAAAGCCTGCATGCAGGAAATGATAGATGCCGGAGAGCGCGCGACCCGCGCCGAGATCGCAAAGATACCCGACGGTGTATACAGGGGCGAATCGGCCACCGACTGGGACGGTACAACTGAGAAACCCATCTGGGTCAGAGTCAAGATGACTGTAGAGGATGAGGAGATCACGTTTGACTTCTCAGAAAGCGACCCGCAGGCGAGTTTCGTCAACAGTCCCGTCGGCAATACTCTTGCGCATACCGTGATGTCTCTCTATTTCGCTTTGGACCCGTCGGTTCCAAAGAATCACGGCAATATGGCCCCGGTCCGGATTATTGCCCCGGAAGGATGTGTCTGTAATCCGAAATATCCGGCCACCGTTGGCGCCAGCGCGATCAGTGTTGGGAATATAATTACCGAGGCTTGCCTGATCGCTCTCTCCAAGGCGATCCCCGAAAAGGTCCCGGCCGGCTTCGCCAAGCACTGGTGCCCTATAAATGTCGGGATGGACCGAAGACTCATCGACCCAAGAACCGGGAACGTCAAGCAATATTTCGCTGAAACCTTCGCCAGCGACGGCAGTGGCGGCGCAATGAAAGGCTATGACGGCTGGCAAGGAGTGGGAACTTACGGATTCGTCGGTAGCCTCGTCAGGCCCGACATCGAAATCTTCGAGTCCATGGTGCCATATCGGGTGCTGACGTGCGAAGTTATGCAGGATTGGGAGGGGGCCGGAGAATTCCGCGGCGGCCCCGGCGTGTACGTCGA